>JAAZIY010000483.1 GCA_012800625.1 Lentisphaerota bacterium | reverse complement strand
CTTCGTGTCTCTTCGTGCCCCTTAGTGTCCTCCCCCTTCGTGTGCCTTTATGGTTCAATGGCTTTTTGGACGGGGTCCATCTTAATTGGCCACAGGTATTTGCTTTTCATTTTCAATGAGTTATAGTAGCGGGTTAATGTATGGGAGCCAACCAAATCACCCAGCCGGTTTTTTGCCCATGAACCAACCCGGCATTATTTGACTGGGCATACAGCCATATGAAAAGCCAATTAAAGCATCTCGCGGCTCTGTTCTTGCTTCTGTTTGCCGCCTTCGGTTTCGGCCAGGACTGGGCCTTGCTGGGGTTATGACAACAGCCGCATGGGGGCCTCTCCGGCGGTGAAGGACCTGCCGGAAAAGCTGACTCTGCACTGGAAACGCCGCCTGCCCGAACCCAGGCGGGCCTGGTTTGCACAGCTGGACGACCGTGACAAGCTGGAGTTTGACCTCTCCTACGCCCCAGTGGTGGCCGGCAAAAAAATGTTCATCGCCTCCATGCGCGACGACAGCCTGCGGGCATATGACCTTGACCAGGGCAGCGAGCTATGGTGCTTTTTTGCCGACGGTCCCCTGCGTCTGTCCCCCAGCGTTTGGCAGGACAAGGTATATGTGGTTTCAGATGATGGCAGCCTATACTGCATCGAGGCTGAAAGCGGTTCACTATGCTGGAAATTCTTTGCCGCGCCCGGTTCTCACCTGGTACTGGGCAACCGCCGTCTTATCAGCCTGTGGCCGGCCCGCGGCGCGCCTTTGGTTTTGGACGGCAGAGTGTATTTCGCCTCCGGCATCTGGCCTTTTTTAGGCACCGGCATATTTGCCCTGGATGCACAAAGCGGGGCTGTGATTTGGCAAAATAATGGGCATTCCACCCAGTGGCAGCCGCAGCCGCACGGCGGCGCCTTTGCATTTTCCGGCTTGGCGCCGCAGGGTTATCTGGCTTTGGGCAACGATCGCCTGGTGGTGGCCGGAGGCCGCTCCCTGCCCGGCCTCTTTAACCGGCACAGCGGCGAGCTAATCTACTATAATGCGCAGGCCAAGCCACAGGGCGGTTATGCCGTTATGACCGATGAAAAATATTGCTATAATCATGGCTACCGATATTCATTGGAAACCGGCAGAAGCGCCGGCGCCGGCAAGTCTGACAACGAGTATGCTAATTTACTGCAGGAAAAAACCGCCGCCTTGCAGGAAGAGCTGGACAGTCCGGCTTTTATCAGCCTGGTGGCGGATGGCAAGCTCTTCATCAGCAGTAAGGCCGGCAGCATCTACTGCTTTGGCGCTGACCAGCAGAGCGAGGCCATAACCTACGATTGGCAGCCGGAAAAACTCGAAACCCTTAAGAATGAGGATTTTCTTCTGGCCGAAAGCCTGCTGCAAAAATTTGCCTGCCAGGCGGGCTGGGCCTTGATTCCCGGCGGCGCCGGCGAGGGCTTCCTGAATGCCCTGCTGCTGAATTCAAAGCTTAACCTGGTGGTTCTCGAGCCGGACGGGGAAAGGCGCCAGCAGCTGCGCAGCAAATACAGCCGCGCCGGATATCATGGCGAACGCATCGCATTTTTAGCCAAATCACTGAAGGAGACACAGTATCCCGAGTACATCACATCGCTGCTCCTAGTGCCCGACCCGCAGCGTGCCGGCCTGAAAAAAGAAGACTCCGACCTGGAGCTGGTCTATAAGCTGTTGCGTCCCTACTACGGCAAGGCCTGGATCAATTTCCGGCAGCCGGACGAAACCCCAAAAAGGCCGCGCGGCCTGCTGAGCTGGCTGACCCGCTGGCGGCAAAGAGGCAAAGCGGCGGACGAAAGCAGCCTGGAATTCGCACCCGCCGACGGCAGCCTGCAGCAGGAGGGCGAGGCACTCATCCTGGCAAAGCGGCAGGCGCCCATCGGCTCGGGGCAATGGACGCATCAGCACGCCAATGCCAGCCAAAATGTGCTCTCCGATGACGAGTTGGTAAAGCCGCCTTTTGCGCCCATCTGGTTCGGAACCACACCAAATTATCACGCCCTGCCTAGACACCACTACGGCCCCAGGCCGCAGGTCGCCGGAGGCCGGCTGACCATACTGGGTGTGGAGACCCTGAGCGGCAGATGCGTGTACACCGGACGCGAACTGTGGGTCAGAGAGTTCCCCGGCATAGGACACGCCTTCACCAGCCTCGAACTGGAGGCAAAATGGGCCGCCGGAGAATCGGTGTATATGATCAATGAGCCGGGAGCCACATACATAGGCAGCCCATTTGTCACCATGCCTGACAGCGTCTATCTGAGATACCGCGGCGAGGTCTATAGACTGAACCCGGAAACCGGCGAAACCCTGGCCAAATGGAAACTGCAGGCGCAAAAAGAATACGAGGAAAATGAAGAAAACCCGGACTGGGGACATATCAGCGTGCAGGGCAGTTACCTTATCGTCACCACCGACCCTTACGTATTCCTGGAGGGAAGACTGGGCAAGCTGGCTAACGGCTGGGACGGCAGCGCCAGCCGCAGGCTCATAGTCATGGACCGCTACAACGGCGAAGTGCTTTGGCATAGAGACGCCGACATTGGCTTCAGACACAACGCCATATGCTCCTCCGAAGACCGCCTGTTCGTCAATGATATGCTTTCGGCGGGGGCATTGGACCTGGCCATGAGACGCGGCATGCCCATCAAACAAAGACCGCAGCTCTACGCTCTGCGCCTGGACAGCGGCGAGCAGCTCTGGCGCAAGGAAAGCGAGGTCTTTGGCACCTTCCTGAGCTATAGCCGGAAATACGACATACTGCTCGAGGGCGGGACCCGGGACGGACGCCGCCACCTGAAGGACGAACCAAGCGACCGCCTGCTGGCGCGAAACGCAACCAGCGGCGAGATACTCTGGGAACGAAAAGAAAGCTACAGCGGGCCATTGATCATTCACGATGACATGGTCATCGCCGGCAGACCCGGCCCGGCTCTGTGTGTCACCAGCGGTGAGAACAAAACCCGCCTGCACCCGCTTACTGACGAGGAAATTGCCTGGCGATACTGGAAGTCCTACGGCTGCGGCTCATCCAACGCCAGCACCCACCTGCTGCTCTTCCGCTCCGGAGCGGCCGGCTTTGCCGACCTCGAGCACGACGGGGGCACCGGCAACCTGGGCGGCTTCAAGTCAGGTTGCACCGCCAGCATGATCGCCGCCGACGGCATTCTGAACGCGCCGGACTACACCAGAACCTGCACCTGCTCATATCAGAACCAGACCTCGCTGGGCCTGGTGCACCGCCCTGAAATGGAGCTGTGGACCAGCAATCAGCCCATTCAAAACTATAAGGGGCCGCTGCGCAGACTGGGGGTCAATCTGGGTGCGCCTGGAGACGGCGCGCCGACAACGGCACACTGTGGCTGCACAGCCCCAGCCTGGCACCCTCGCCTGAAATCAATCTGCTGCTCGAGTGCGGGCCGCAGCCGCCAGGCACACGCATCATCGCCGCACAGGGAAGAGCCGCACAGGGAAAAGCCGAATACTGCCTGGACGCCGACCTGGACAGCGCCTGGACCATCGTGGACCAGCGCAGCGGCAGCTTCGCTAATAATGAACCACTGCTTGTAAGACTGAATGAAAGCGTCACTCTGGACAAATGGGAAATGGCCTGGCGTGGCCCCAAACAAACTAAATTCGAGTTGCAGGCGCAAAACCAGGAGGGCGCCTGGGAGACTGTGCTGCAGGGCGAAGGCACCGGCGAGGGCCAAAGCTTTAGCATATATGAATTCGCCCCAACAAGTAGCGCTGCCTGGCGGCTTTGCTTTGCCGAACATCAAGACGAGCGCAAAGACAAGCAGGAAAAACGATTGCAGCAAAGCTTGCAGGTCTATGAATTACGCCTGGGCGGGCTGAAGCCGGAGGCCTATGCCTATTTTTCCGCAAAGAACTTTTGGCGTCATCACTCCTTGCAGGTCTCCGGCCCTCAGGAGCTGCGCTGGATAGCGGCCTCTGGAGTGAAGGACCTGCGCAAGCTGGTCTTGCCCGCCGTCTTTGACCCCGCCGTCAGCTATGAGCTTACCCTGGTTTTTGCCGAACCCGAGCTGTCGCGAGCCGGCGAACGCCGCTTCGATGTGCAAGTACAGGGTAGAAAGCTGGGCGAGACATTGGACTTATTTGAGGAGAGCGGCTCGCTGGACTACGCCCGCACTCTGGTCTGCCAGGGACTGCGGCTGAGCGACAGCCTGCAAGTGGAGCTGCTGCCCCTGCCAGGTTCGAGTCAAGGACCGGTGCTATGCGGCTTCGAGCTGCGACAGGAGCAACCGTGAAAAACATTCAACGCCGTCTTTTCCAGTTGCCGCAGCTTTTTGCCCTGCTCGCCATCGCCTGGCTCTGCCGGCTCGAAGCCTGTCCCATCCCGGTTTATCAATATGCCCTGGAACACTGGCCAGCCGACCCATATACCCTGGAAGTGGCACTGGCCGAAAACCTGAGCGGCGAAGAACTGGCCGCCTGGAAAAGCTTGCAAGAGCTGCAAAAAAGCGAGAAGCGGGACATCAACCTGGAGATACGTACGGCAAAGACGGAATCCGCGCAGTCAAAGCCAGCGGCCTCCTCGAAACTCAGGCTGTTTTATCCGAATCGCTCCAGGAACAAGTTACCGCTTTGGGAGGCCGCGCTAAACCCGGCCAATGTCGCAGCCCTGCTTGATTCGCCTTTGCGCCAAAAAATATCGAAGGCGCTGGCCATGCGCACCTCCGTGGTTTGGATACTAATGCTCAGCGACAATCCCCGGCAAGACAAAAAAACCAAGCGGATGGTCGAGGAGAATATCGAGCAGCTTCGCGCTGCCATTGTCATCCCGGAACAAGCCGACTGGGGCGGGGAACTCATGAACCTGGACTTCGAGGTCGAGTTCAAGCTCTTTACCGTCTCCAGAAAGGACCCCGCCGAGAAGGTCTTCTTGAGCATGCTGCTGGGCAGCGAGCCGGACCTGGCTTCGGACTACCATGACGAGGCGCTGCTCTTTCCGATTTTTGGCCGGGGCCTGCTTCTTTATGCCCTGGTGGCCGAGGGCATCAACTCCTGGACCTTGTCCAAGGCGGTGGGCTTTCTGACCGGCTCCTGCTCATGTCAGGTGAAAGCGGCAAATCCAGGGCTGGACCTGCTGCTGAAAATGCCCTGGAACGACGTGGTCGAACCGATGACCCCGCCCAGCGTGGGCGGCCAGGTCGGCGCCGACCAGTTTTTCCGCGCGCAGGCAGCCCAGCAGGAACTCGAAGCCGAGGCCGCCAAAAAGTAAGCGCTGCGGTTTTAAGGCCGCAAGATAAAGTCTTACATTTCTATAAGTCTTATTCGTCCAAGCTCAATTATGCTTTACCCACTACATAGCTTACAAAAAAGGATTCTAGCCATGTTTTCTCCTTCCCGGACGCGTACCCGTCCCGCATTTTTTACTTTAATCGAGCTGCTCGTGGTGATCGCCATTATTGCCCTGCTTGCGGCCATGCTCATGCCGGCTCTGGCCAAGGCCAGGCGCAAGGCCAGAGAGATTACCTGCCGCAGCAATCTGCGTCAAAGCAACCTGGCGGTCATGCTGTATGCCAATGATAATGACGACTATTATCCGCTGTCGGAAACCGAACACAACCCGCATAAGGAGACCTTGCAGCTGCTCAATGTCTACGACAATGAGGCCCGACTGCGCACTTTCTACTGCCCCGAGGAGGAGTTTCTCGAAATGTTTGCCTCCAACCCTAATGCCGGGACCCCGCCGGGAGGAGTAGACTCGGTGACCAATACCGCTGAAAACCGCAGCATAGGCAATATCTCGTATATCTACTGGAGTTTCCGCACAAATAAAGTCTCCGAGGACGGAACCTGGCGAAACCCGAATGATTTTATCCCCAGACAGCTGCTGGCAACCTCGCCCAACCCGGCGAAACTGTGGGTCTGGTGTGACTTCTTTAGACAAGGTTCAGCCCTGTTCCCGCACGGCCATCAGTCCGGCCCAAAAGGCGGCGGACTGAATGTCGCATTCCTGGACGGACATGTAGACATAGTGCGGGGACAGCCGAAGGCCAGCTTCGAAAACCTGCCTAAGCTTAACTAGAGCAGACCCCGTAAATACTTGGTGTGACTTGGTGTGCCTTAGACCCCGTCTAAAAAGCTGGACTGGCAGGATTTTGGACACGAAGACACACTAAAGCACACGAAGGTACACTAAGTCGTCTTCGTCTAAAATTAGAAGTTCTGCCAAAAACTGCGTTTCTCAAGAGAATTTTGCTTTTGTGGTTAACCAGCCTGGGTTAATATTTCTGGCAAAATCAAAATTATCTGATGGGTTGTGCTGCAGAAACTAGCCGTTTTGTCTTTAGTACAATTTACTACAAAATTGCGTATCTACTTGCGCTGTAGGCGCATAACCATGCTTAACCCCAGGCTTCAGCCTGGGGTGTAGGCAGCCATCAAAACCGGCGCCTCGTAGAGGCGCTACTATGTTCCTCCCTTTTTGGACGCGGTCTACCTTACCGACCTGACTATACAACTCAAACCTGGAGCTTATAGCATGAATTTGCTGACTTATGTGAGAAAGGAAATCAGCTTTCGAAAATTCAACTTCGTTGCCGGGCTTATTTCCATCAGCCTCGCCATGACGGTCTGGTCGGCGGCGCCATCCTTGCTGCGCGCCCTGCGCAAGCAGACCGAGACGCTGTTGTTGGAGCGGGAAAAGGCCACCAAGCGGGAAATGCTCAAACTGGAAGACGACTACCGCATTATTATGCGTGATCTGGGGCACAACCTGATGATCCTGGCGCCTGACGAGGACCTGGTGCGCTTGCAGCGCGAAGGCGTGCCACTGCAAACCATGCCGCAGGACTATGCCAGCAGACTGGCGGTCACCGGCGACATCAAAAGCCTAAACCATATCCTGCCGGTGCTGCAGCAGAAAGTCAACTGGCCGGAGCAGGGCGGCGCCGAGATCATCTTATGCGGCACGCCGGGACAAATCCCCACCCCGCACCGCAAGCGCCATCTGACCGAGGACGGCCTGGCATATCTCAGTCCCATAGTGCCTGGCATTCCGCCCGGCCAGCTGAAGATAGGCAGCAGCCTGGCCGAAAAGCTGAACCTGAAGGCGGGACAGCGGCTGCGCCTGCTGGGAGAAGAATTCGTCCTCGCCGAAGTGTTGCCGCCGGAAGGAAGCAGGCAGGATGTCTCGGTATGGTGCCACCTGGACTGGATGCAAAAAGCACTGCACAAAGAAGGCCAAATCAGCATTATCCTGGCGCTGCAGTGCATCTGTCATGCCGACAGCTTGCAACAAGTAAGCAAAGACATCAAAAAATGGTTGCCGGACGTAAAGATCGAGGAGTTCAGCAGCATGGTCAAGGCCAGGCTGCTGGCCAGAAAAAGAGCCGCCGAAGCACATCAGACCGCCATGCGGGAATTGAAGGAGCACCGCGAAAAACTCTTCCGCCAGCAAAAACGCTTTGCCGGCTTCGCCGCGCCAGCAGCCATGCTGGCCGCCGGACTGTGGATTTTCTTTCTCTTCCTGAACAATGTGCGTGAGCGCAGACAGGAAATGGGCGTGCTGCGCGCCCTGGGAATGAGCGAAAATAATATGCTAATGATCTTTTTGTGGAAAAGTGTACTGATAGGCATACTGGGAGCCGCCCTGGGCTTCTTTCTCGGACACAGCCTGGCATTAGTCGGGGTCGAGCCTGACAGCGCACTGAAACAATGGTACGAACTGCTGCGCTGGCGAGAACTGCTGCTCGCATTGATCGCCGCCCCGGCTCTCTGTATCCTGGCTGCCTGGCTGCCAGCCAGACAGGCTGGCCGCATAGACCCGGCAGTCATGCTTATGGATGCATAAAGTAGAGCGCTAGTATCCCTTCGTGTCTTTTCGTGTCCAAAACCACGCCAGGCCTAAAAACCAACTTAAAACCAGGTAGTCCAACCATGACAAATAACGCTGAAACAATTTTGCGCCTCAGTGCACTGAGCAAGACATATACTCCGGCAGGACGTGCGCCGGTAGAGGCCTTGTCTGCGGTAGACCTCGAGTTGCGCCGCGGCGACATGCAAGTGATCACCGGCCCCAGCGGCAGCGGCAAGTCCACGTTGCTCTTATGTGCCGGTGCTCTTATGCGCCCAAGCAGCGGCCAGGTCATCATGCAGGGCAGCGACCTATACGAACTAGGCAGCGAAGAGCGCGCCGAGTGGCGCGCCAAGCATATTGGCTTCGTCTTTCAACAGTTCCACCTTATCCCCTTCCTGGACATAAGCGACAATATCCTGGTGGCTACTTTGCCTGGCGGGGCGAGTACAGAGCAGCGCCAGAGAGCCGAAATGCTCATCGAGCGCTTCGGACTGGTCGAACGCCGCGGCAATCCAGTCGCCGAACTCAGTGTCGGAGAGCGTCAGAGAGTCGCCCTGGCCAGAGCCTTGCTTATGCAGCCGGCCCTATTGCTCGCCGACGAGCCTACCGGCAACCTGGACGAGGATAACGCCGCCATAGTCCTGCAAGCCATGCGCGACTTCAGCGAGCAAGGCGGCGCGGTGCTCCTGGTTACCCACAATAAACAGCTGGAAAACCCGCGGAGCAAAAGACTGCACAAAGGGCACTTTGTTAAATGAAGGGTAGAGGAAAAACCCAATATTATTTGATACCCTTGCTCTGCCTGCTCTTGCTGCTCCTGGTGCTGCATCTCAGCCGACAGGATGAAAGCTCTAGCCTGGGCGAAACCCAGGCCGCCGCCGAGCTGTGGCTGTCCTGCGACCCAGAACTGGAAGACCTGGCCCTGGCCATAATGGCTGCCTTTCAACGCCGTTACCGGGCGGAGATCGTCTTGCTGACCCAGCAAAAAACTGCGCTGAGGCCCGATTTGCCGCCCGGCGAGGGACTTTTTCTGGGCTTGAAGATAAACGCCGAGTCTGAGAAGCAGCCATTTGTCTGGCTGACCGAATTGGCTCAAACCCGCCTGGTACTGATACGAAACAGCAAAAAAACGCCTGCTGGGCTGGCGGCAACTCAATTATTGCTGGGTGATTATCGCCTGGCCATGCCGCAAAACAAAGACGGTCTTTTGGGGCGTGTCAGCGAGCTGGCCTTGCAGGCTCAGGGGCTTGACTGGCAGCAAACCTATGACCGTGCGGCCTTTCACGCCGAGGCCTCCGGCTCGCTGGCCTTGTCGGTCGCCCTGGGCAGCGCCGACATGGCCCTGGTCTGGGAGTCTTCAGCAAAGCAATATATTCATATGCCGGAGATCGAGACCCTGCCTCTGCCGCAAAGCTACCCGGTGCAGCTCTATTTTGCCTCAGAGACTCAGGAGGCGGGCAGTCGCGAAATGCGTTTCCTGCGGGAGTTCTTGCAAGGGAAGCTAAGCGCCGTTCTGCTTGAAAGCTACGGCTTTGTCAAGCATCCCGAAACGGATATATAGCAACGCAGGAGGCAAGCCGCTTGGTGTGTCTTCGTGCCCCTTAGTGTCCTCCCCCTTCGTGTGCCTTAGTGGTGCAGTTTCCGCAGGCTAGTAGCCAGGATGCCCTCTTCTTCGCGGTATTTTGCCACGGTGCGCCGGGCTATCTGCAGGCCTTGTTTTTTGAGCGCCTCGCTTATTTTCTGGTCGGAAAGCGGCTTGTAGGGGTCTTCTTGGTTAATCAGCTCTACTATGCGCTGCTTAATGGCGCGGCTGGAGAGTTCTTCGCCGTCATTTTTGCTGTATCCGCTGCTAAAGAAGAACTTCAGCGGAAACAAGCCCTGCGGGGTTTGAACATACTTATTGGCTATGGCCCGGCTAATGGTGGTCTCGTGCAGTTCGAGCAATGCGGCAAGCTCGGCCATGATCATGGGTTTTAGCTTGGCCAGCCCCTGCTGGAGAAACTCGCTCTGCAACATGATCAGGCTCTCTCCTATCTTGCCCAGCGTACTCTGGCGCTGCTCGACAGCCCAAAGCAGCTGTCTGGCCGAGTTCTCCTTGTCGCGCAGATATTTTTGGTCTTGTCTATTGCCCAGGTTTTTCTTCAGCTCGTCAAGATACTCCTGGTTCACCACTACTCTGGGCAGGACCTCGTAATTGAGTCGCACCGTCCATTCTCCCAGCGAGTTTTTCTCTATATTCAGGTCTGGCGCCACGCTTGGCGCCATGCGGTTGTCAAAGAGGCTGGCGGGTCGCGGCGCTAGTTTTCTGATGCGTTGCAGCGCTTCTTGCACCTCATCGAGTTCGGCATCTACTTGTTCGGCAATTTGCGGCAGGCGGTTTCGCGCCAGGTCTTCAAGGTGCCGGTCCACAATATCCCAGGCTATGCTGCCTTTTTCCTTGTGATAGGCCAATTGCAAGAGCAGGCATTCACGCAGGTCGCGCGCCGCCAGGCCGGGCGGATACAGCGATTGCAGCAAGGCAATGCCGGCTTGCACCTGCTCAAGCGGGACCTCGCATTCATGCGCCAGCTCCTCCGCGCTTAAAGTCAGGTAGCCGGAGCCGTCCAGATAGGCGGCCAATTGCAGACTCAGAGCGCGCAGTTCAGGCTGCTCAGCGGTCTGGTCGAGTATCTGTTCCTCGAGCTGCTCATAGAAGCCTGGCTCGCGGCTGATGGAGTCAAAGAAGTAGCGCCTGCGCTCTTCGGCCTCGGCGTCCGGACGGGAAAAATACAGGTCGCCGCTAAAGTTGTCCAGGTTGTTGGCGCTTTGGTCTTCGAGCAGCGCGGCGCTCAGATTCTCGTCTTTTTCGATAATGCTGGCTCCCAAGTCGGCCTTGTATTGCTCCTCGTCTCGCTCATCATTGCCGCGCAGACTGCTTTCCAGGACCTCATTGGCGGGTTTAAGCAGTTCCAGCAGCGGGTTTTGCTGCACTTCCTGCAGCAGCTTCTGTTCGAGTTCGAGACTGCCGGCCTGCAGGATTTCCAGCGACTGCAACTGCTGCGGCGCCATGACTTGTTCCTGGCGCTGGCTGACATGAAGATTTTGCCCTAGTTGCAACTGCATGATTCATAGCTTTTATAGAAGGTTGAAGAATAGTATAAGATATCATCGGACAAAAACAAATTCAAGCCTGTGCGCAGCGCTTTGAGCCTGCAAGAGGCAGTTTTTTGTCCAGGCAAAAAACTGCCAGGCCAGCAAGACAGGAAAAATACACAATGGCACAGCAAGTTTTTTTGTGTTTTAATGGTCCAATAGCTTCTTGGCTACGTGTTGGCCAGAGCGCCGAGTCATTCTACGGGTTGTTTTCCCATGTGTTTGATGAACTTGTTAAGCCCCAGGGCGCAAAGCACCAAAGCTAGGATTAACAGTATTGAGCTGACTGTTACCAGAGCCATGCTTTTTCCCCATTGCTGGCCTATTAGCACCAGCAACGCCCAAATGCTAATCAGCAGCATAAAGATGAATGGCAGCAGGGCAAAGAGCAAGGGGCGCTTGGTGCGGTTGAGATACAGGCTGATTGCCAGCAGTGTCAGTGCCGCCAGGAGCTGGTTTGAGGCTCCGAATACCGGCCAGAGCTGCTGGCCACTGCCGCTGAAGGCCATGACTGCCGAGAAGGCAATGATGCCCAGGGTGGCAAACCAGCGGTTGCCGAGCAGACTCCGCAGCGGGCCGATATTTTTTTGTCGTCCGGCTTTACCCTCTTGGCTTTGCCCTGGCAGCAGCATTTCCTGCCAGATAAAGCGTCCCAGCCTGGTGGCGGTGTCCAGGCTGGTCATGATAAAAGCCGAGATCGCCAGGGCCACGAAGTTCCTGGCCACGGCAAAGGGGATGTGCATGCTCTCGCAAAGCTGTCCCAGCCCATTGGCGAAAATCAGTTGCGGAGCTTCCTTGGCGGCGAACATGGCCTTCATATTATCCAGGCCAAAGTGCGAAATGCTGCAGATCACCAGCACGGCTAGCAGTCCCTCAATCAACATGCCGCCATAGGAAATCGGCAATATGTGCGACTCCTTGTCAATTTGTTTTGCCGAGGTTCCCGATGCTATCATGGCGTGAAAGCCCGAGCAGGCCCCGCAGGCGACAGTGACAAACAACAGCGGAAAAACACTGGGTATCAGTGGTGATTCGGCCACTATGGGCGGCAGAGCCATGCTTGGCCTGGCCACAAACACCCCGGCCAGGCCGGCGGCAATCATGACATAGAGCAAAAACGAGTTGAGATAGTCGCGCGGCTGCAATAATACCCAGACCGGCAGAACGGAGGCGCAGTAGCAGTAGTAGAACAGAATTAAGAGCCAAAGCATCCTGGCCGTGCCGGCACTGCTGCAAAATCTGCTTAAATCCAAGGGCAGCAGCGTTCCCACCCAGACACAGAGGAAAAGCATGGGCACAAAGATCAGCGTCGCCTCAGTCAGACTGAGGATTTTGCGCCCCACCGCCACGCCAAACATGGGGGCAATGACGATGAACAACAGCGAGGAGCTGGCCACCGCCGGCACCGCCAGAAAGGAATCCGCCACCAGGATAGCAAAGACGGTCACCACCAGCACCAGCATGGCAAAGCAAAACAACAGGAACAACTGCCTGCCTACATAACCAAGCTCCTTCTCGACCACGTAGGCTATGGAGCGACCCTGGTTGCGGATGGACAGAAACATGGCGGCGAAATCATGCATGGCGCCGACAAAGACACAGCCAATGCAGACCCAAAGCAGAGCCGGCAACCAGCCGAACTGGGAGGCCAAAACCGGGCCAACTATGGGGCCGGCACCGGCAATCGAGGCAAAATGATGGCCGAAAAGAACCGGTGGCGGGCTGGCCACATAGTCCACGCCGTCGGCCAACTCATGCGAGGGACAGGCGCGCTGCGGCTCCACGCCGAAGACCTTTTTGAGAAAATTGCCGTAGAATACGTAGGCGGCGGCAAAGTACAATGCGCTTATCAACATTAGCCAAGCGGCATTCATGATATTCTCTCCGCAAAAACTGTTTCGTCAAATATTAATCACAGTGCTAAAAACACGCTCGACGATGACACCTGAGAATATAATGTAGATTTGCGCCAATGTGTGGAATTCGCCGCCGCATAGTGGCCTGGCTGGAATTTGGACACTAAGACACACGAAGCTACACTAAGACACACCAAGTAGTCTTCGTCTAAAATTAAAATTTTTGCCCAAAAATGCGTTTTTCATCCGATTTCATCGAGTTTTTCTGCTTTGTCCGGCTCCATTTTCCCAACAAACCAAAACGGGCAAGCGGCTTATGCGTCGCCGCAAGCGTCGCATAAGCCCTTAGTATGCCTT
>JAAZIY010000482.1 GCA_012800625.1 Lentisphaerota bacterium | reverse complement strand
CTTGGTGTCCGAAAATCTGCTTGTGTAAACTGGCGTATTTTTTTTGCGGTCACGACTTGCAAAACCTAAGCTCTTGGGTTATAATATATTTACTTTTGGAGTTTTGCTAATGCCAACTATTTTACGCATCGGCGGCTATCGTTTTTATTGGTATAGCAAAGAGGAATGCGAGCCTATCCATATTCATGTTCGCCATGAGAATCGCAGGGCGAAATTTTGGTTAAGCCCGCTGTCAGTCGCTCGCAATCAGGGTTTTGCCGAGCATGAATTGAAGCGCATCAAGACTATGCTTAATGAGAACCTGGCTATAATAGAGGAGGCCTGGTATGGGAAACAATGATAATATTGCGGTTAGGTTTATCTGTTCCGAGGGTTTGTTTCTGGATGTTTGTGACAAGCGCTACTTTGCCTCGTTTAGCGATTTTCCTTTTTTGTATGATTTGCCGGTTTCCGAGATTTACGAGGTTGAATATCTCGGTCTCGGTGACATACGCTGGGAGAAAGCCGACATTGATCTGAATGTGGATATCTTGTCGTCTCCGGAGAAGTATCCCAAACTGATGCAGGCCATCAGTGCGGAGGCCGCCGCACGTTTTGGGCGCCAGGGCGGGCTTTCTCGCAGTGCCCGCAAGATTGCCGCCAGCCGTGCCAACGGCGCTAAAGGGGGGAGGCCACGAAGGGACACTAAGATACACTAAGATACACTAAGACACACTAAGGCTCTGCTTGGCGCCTGGCGGTGCCGAGCAGAGCGGTTTTGTTAGTTTTGCAGGTGCTTGGGCACAGTCACGTTGCGAGTGAGATCATCGATATTCTCGCGCTCGCGGATAAGATAGTGCTCTTTGCCGTTGACCAGGACCTCGGCGGGGCGCAGCCGCCCGTTGTATTGATAGCTCATCGAGTAGCCGTAGGCGCCGGCATTCTCGACTACTACCAGGTCGCCCAGGTCTATGCCCTGAGGCAGCGGACGCTCCTTTACCCAGTAATCGGTGTTTTCGCAGACCTGGCCGCAGAGTCCCAGCGGCGTGCGCTCTTCGTTCTCGCGCCCGTTTACGTATATATGATGATATGAGCCGTACATGGCCGGGCGCGCCAGGGTATTCATGCTGATGTCAGTGCCGATGATGCGGCTGTAGCTGTCCTTGATGGCGTGCACGGTGCCCACGATGTAGCCGGCGTCCCCGACGAAGTAGCGCGCCGGTTCCATCATCAGCTGCGGCGGGCGCATACCGTATTGGTTGATCTTGCTTTTGAAGACCTCGGCGACCAGCTCGGCGGCCTTTTCTATGTCTAGGACATGGTCTTCATGCTTGTATGGTATGCCCAGGCCGCCGCCCAGGTCGACAAACTCGAAGTTGATCTCCAGCTCTTTGGCGGCTCTGCCGATGATGTCCATGACTAATTCGGTGATGAAGCGGAAGTATTCCGGGTCGCGTATGCAGGAGCCTGGCATCATGTGGGCGCCGAAGCGGGTGACGCCGGCCTCTTTAGCCTGGCGGTAGGCGTCCAAGACGTGGTCGGGATGCAGTCCGAACTTTGCGCCTGGGCCGGCATTGCAGACAAAGTCGCCCACCTCGCTCTGGCCATAGCCGGGGTTGACGCGGAAGGCGAGCAGCTCGGGGCGCCCGTACTTGAGCACGCGGGGCAGCAGCGAGGCGTCGTCCAGATTGAAGATCACGCCGCTTTTCAGTCCCTGTTGTATATCGTCGTCGGAGAGGAAGTTGCCGCTGAACATGACATCTTGTCCGCCCAGTCCCAGTTTTTGCGCCAGCAGGATTTCGTTGATGCTGGCGGCATCTATGCCGGCTCCTTCCTGGCGCAGTATATTTGCAATGGCCAGGTTGTTGTTTGCCTTGATGGCGTAGAAGAAGCGGAAGTCGGGGTAGTACTTGCGGAAGGCCTTCAGTGCCCGACGGAAGTTTTCGCGTATGCGGTTTTCCTCGTAGACGTAGGTGGGCGTGCCATAGGTGGCAGCGATCTGGCTGACCGGCACCTCCTCCAAGAAAATCTGTTGATCAACTATGCGCATTGTTTCTCCTTGTTGACAATGTGTCAGGCTGCAAGTAGGCCTTTGTCTGTGTCTTAGTGTCTTTTGATGTAGTGTGGTCGGGCATTAGATTTCATGGGTGAACAGCCCGTCTCTGAGCTTAGGCTCGAACCAGGTTGACTTGGGCGGCATGATTTCATGGCGGTCGGCCACCTGCATTAGTTCTTCGACGGTGGTGGGATACATTGAGAATGCCAGGCTGGCCTGGCTGCTGTCCACCAGTCTGAGCAGTTCATTGGTGCCGCGTATGCCGCCGATAAAGTCGATGCGCTGGCTGGTTCTCGGGTCCTCAATGCCCAGTATGGGCTTGAGCACCTGGTTTTGCAGCAGGCTGACATCCAGGCGCTCGATGGGGCTGTCTTCCGGCTTATGTTTAAAGCTGAGCAGGCGCCAGCGGTTTTGGAAGTAGAGGCAGACCTGGCCGGGCTGTTCGGGCTGGCTCTTGTCGGTGTCGCTGATTTCGCAGACCTCGGCGAGCTTATCCAGGAACTCTTGTTCAGTAAGCCCGTTGAGGTCCATGAGCACGCGGTTATAGGGCATGATATGCAGCTGTGTTGCCGGGAAGATGACTGACAGGAAGCGTTGCGCCTCGCCTTCTTCGCCTGGTTTAAGCAGGTTTTTGCAGCTGCGGCTGGCGCTGGCGGCGCGGTGG
>JAAZIY010000481.1 GCA_012800625.1 Lentisphaerota bacterium | reverse complement strand
TCTTGCTGATGTTCGCAGTGCCGAACTTGCCGGAGGCCGACAAGTCTATCATAAAGACCACGGTCAGCTCGCGCTCCTCGTGAAAACGCTTGATAAAGGGGCGACCCTGCCTAGCGGTGACATTCCAATCAATCGAGCGCACATCGTCGCCAGGCTGATATTCACGCACCTCGTCAAATTCCATGCCGGAACCACGAAAGGCGCTTTTATACTCGCCGGCCATCGCCTCGCTAACCGTCTTGCTGGTGCGTATCTGTATATAACGCAGTTTTTTGGCTAAATCCTTAGGCAGCATAATGCAAAATTCTCATAAACAGGGCGGCCAGTGCTCAGGGCACCTTTACAGCGTTAAGTATCATCTGAGCAAGCTCCTCGGAGCTTTTCTCCTCGGCCTCGGCCTCGTAGTTCAACACCAGGCGGTGTCTGAGCACATCAATGGCCACCGACTTGACATCCTGCGGGGTGACATAGCCGCGCCCCTCTAGCATGGCCTGCGCCTTGGCCGCCATGCAGAGGAATATAGTCGCCCTGGGCGAGGCGCCGTATTGCAGCCAGCCCTGCAGCTCTTCAAGCTCATAATCCTGCGGATTTCGGCTGGCGTCAACGATATTTACGATATACTCTTCGATCTTGTGGTCCATAAAGATATCATCGGCCAATTCACGCAGGCGCCGCAACTCCTGGCTTTGCATCACTGGCTGCACCTGCACATTTGGCTTCGAGCTGGCCATGCGCCGCAGAATTTGCAGCTCTTCATCCTTGTTGGGATAGTCGACCATGAGCTTAAACATAAAGCGGTCCACCTGCGCCTCAGGCAGAGCATATGTGCCCTCCTGCTCGACCGGGTTCTGGGTGGCCAGCACCAAAAAGGGGTCATCCAGCGCGAAGGTCTCCTCGCCTATGGTGATCTGCCGCTCCTGCATGGCCTCCAGCAGCGCGCTCTGCACCTTGGCCGGCGCGCGATTGATCTCGTCCGCCAAAATCAAGTTGGCGAAAAGCGGTCCTTTTTTGATGCTGAACTCGCCGCTTTTAGGGTTGTAGATTAGCGTTCCTATCAGGTCGGCGGGCAGCAGGTCCGGGGTAAACTGTATGCGCTGGAAGCTGGCCTGCATGCATTTAGCCAGGGTGGTCACGGTCAGGGTCTTGGCCAGCCCGGGCACCCCTTCGATAAGCACGTGCTGATTACACAACAAGGCGAGCAAAAGCCGGTCTATAAGCTGCTCCTGACCAACAATGACCCGCGCCATCTCCTCGCGCAGCCGGCTTAATAAACCAGCCTCATTGGCGACACGCTCGCCAATCTGCTTGACATCAACTGACATAACTACTCCTAAAACATAATTGCCGCATAAAACCTCTGCTCTTAGACTGAAAATCCCAAAACTGGTTCCCGCTCCCCTGGGAACCCACCGGCAGGAGTCATGAACCCCGCTTGTGTCAGCCTTGTCATGCTTGCCCATTAAGCGATAAGCGGTAAAATCATAAACATAATGCCGTTCGACAAGCTTGCCAAAAAACTGATTGACAAGCAAGGAACACCAAGCCCTCCCTCCAGCACCGCGTCGAAAAAGCCATTGCGGCTTTGTCGCGCTTGTAAGTTGTCACTGACAAATTAGATTATGCAATTGTCCTTGGCTCGGCTATCTATTTATCCGCCGGGTCTCAAGCCGCAAAAGTTCACACAACAAGGAATATTGATGAAACGTTTATTTTTTCTCACTTTTCTTTTAATGTCAGCGGTTTTACTGCATTTGTCTGCGGGTGTCATCAAGCTGAAGGATGGTCGTGTCTTTGAGGGCGAGATCATCCAGGGCAAGGATGTGGTCACAGTCAAGCAGGAGGGCAAGATTTTTCAATTTGCAAAAAAGGAGTTAGCAGAGATGAACGGTGAAGTCATCAAACAAGAGCAAAACCCGCGTATCCGCCTTGCCACCAGCAAAGGCGATATAATCATAGAGCTTTTCGAGGACGAATGCCCCAATACGGTTGCCAATATTATCAGCCTGGCTGAGAGCGGCTTCTATAAAGGCATGTCCTTCCACCGCATCATCAACGGCTTTATGGCGCAGGGCGGCTGCCCCAACTCGAAGCGCGGCGCCAGCGGCACGCCAGGCACCGGCGGGCCGGGATATCGCTTTGCCGACGAATTCTCCGCCAAACTCAAGCACAATAAGCGCGGCATTCTCTCCATGGCAAATGCCGGCCCTGGCACCAACGGCAGCCAGTTCTTTCTCTGCTTCGGACCCACGCCGCATCTAGACGGCAGGCACAGCGTCTTCGGGGAAGTGGTGCAAGGCCTGGAAATACTCGACAAGCTCGAGGCCGTCGGCACACAGTCGGGCAAGCCGCAGGAGAATATCAGCTTCAACATCGAGGTGATCTCGAAAAGAGACCACGACTACATCGTCAAGAAAATCAACTAGCCG
>JAAZIY010000480.1 GCA_012800625.1 Lentisphaerota bacterium | reverse complement strand
TATGCTTGATGAGCGCCAGCATGGCGCGGGTCAAGGGCCAATTGGCCAGCCCGCCGCGCAGCGAGCTGGCATTGAATTGCAAGACCAGCCCGCGCTCCATTAGCTCCTGGAGCAGCTTCACCCTCGAGGAGAAGTGCAAATAGCGCTCCGGATGCGCCAGAATGACTTGCATATTTTTCAATTGAGCCTGAAAAAGCAGCTCCTGGCATAGTCCCAGGTCGGTGTCCAGGGGCAGCTCCAGCAACAGGACTCGTCTGCTTAGAGGACTGCCATCCTCAGGGGCATAAAAGCAGCCTGCTTGCTCTTGCAGCCTGGCCAATGAATTCTCCCTGAGCAGGATTTCCAGCGCGCTAAAGATACGCAGCGGCAGGTTTTCCTGCCGCAGCGCCTGGCGCAACTTTGCCAGGGCCGCATCGCGGGCAGGCAGCAGGGCGGCAAAGTCGCTGTCCCGGGCATGCGGGGTAGCCGCCATGATGCTCACACCGGCCTCGAGAGCCAGCCGCGCCATGCGCAGCGACTGCTGCAGGCTCTCCGGCCCGTCATCGATGCCAGGCAAAATATGTGAGTGCATATCTATCATAGGCCGCGTCTAAAAGTCATGAACCACTAAAACACACGAAGGGGGGAGGACACGAAGACACACGAAGGGGGGAGGACACGAAGGCACACGAAGGCACACGAAGGCACACGAAGGGACACGAAGGCACACAAGAGGGAGCGGGCTGGTTTGCTGTTTTTGTGTTTTAGAATTCACGGCGCAGCTGGAAGAGCGGGAAGATGGCTTCGGGCATGCCTTTGTATACGCGTCTCGAGTTTTTTTGCAGGCTATGCAAGCTGATCTGCAACATCACCTGGCAGTCTTCGATCATTTTGCCGCCCTGCACCATTTTCAGCAGCGGCGTATATTCGCGCTTGGTGCAGTAGACTTGTCCCAGGCGCATATTAGTGATGGGCATTTGCAGGTCGATAAACGAGAACTCGTCCTTAAACAGCAGGCCGTTTTGATTATAGAAGCGCAGCTGCACGCTACAGTCTTCGAGAATATCGCCAGTGCAGAGCCAATATAGCTCGAGTTCTAGCTTTTCATGGAAGCGGCTGAAAGTCTCCTGGTTTTTCTTTGTGCCCAGTAGTGCGAAGCTGTTATTGAAGGCGAATTGCGCCTGTTCTTCGTCTTGCAATAGGCTTAGCCAAGGTGCTTCAGTTTGGCTGCGAAACTGCTCTGGCAGGCTCTGTTCCGCCAGCCAGAGCAAGAAGTTGTCTGCGCTACGCTGCGCACTCTGCGCATAGGCTTCGGTGGCCAGCTCGAATTTACCCATTAAGGCGTATGCTCTGCCGCGGTAGTAGGCGTACAAGTGGTCTTGCAGCCAGGCCATGCTGTTTTTCTGCACGCTGGGCTGTTCGAGCGCCTCGAGCTGCCCGATTATCTGATGCAGTGTTTTTTCTCCGACCTGGTTTTCGGCTTCAGCCAGCAATATTTGCAGGGCCAGGTTTAGAAATTCTTCACGTTCATCGGGCAACATTGCTCTGCCTCCGGCCAGGCTGTTCCGGCTCAGGGCCAGAGCCTGGCGCAGATACTCCGGCTTTACCGGTTCAGCGCTGTAGACCAGCGGCAGCAGGCTGCTGCAGACCTCGTCAAAGCGTCCAAAGTCCTGCATCAGCTCGGCCAGGCGCAGCAGGGCCGGCCAATGTCGCGGCGGATAGCGGTTCAGCGAGAGGAGCAGTGACTCAGCTTTGCTCAGCTCATCGGCATTGCTGGGTTTTTTGCTCTTCTCCAGCTGCTCGTCCATGTGTTTTTTACATCTTTTGTGTAGTTCATAGAGCATCGCCTTGCGCTTGTCCCACTGTTTGCTCATGGTAAGCAGTCGGCATTGCCACTCATACCAGGCCAGGTCGGCAGGCTGTTCGGCCAGCGACTGTCCGGGTTCAAGCCAAATTTGACGGTTGCGCTGCAAGAGTAGAAATGCGGGCGCAAATTGCTGTCTCATACTCAGATGTTCGAGCAGCTTCTGTTGATAGAGCAGGTTATCTGGTGCTATTTGCAAGAGTTCGTCCAAGTCGCTGTCCAGTTCGAGTATTTGGGTAAAGACCTCGGCGGCGCTGTGAGGCGCCAGGCTGAGGTACTGCGTAAAGCATTGTCTCGCCTGTAGGCGCAGCTCTGCCGCCGCGTCCTTATCTTCCGGCAGCACCTGCCAATACAGCCTGGTCAGTCCTTCGGCGACAGCACGCAGATTCGAGCTGATATGCGGCTGGCTGGAGCGTGCGCCGGCATACAGTGCTTGCACGATGGCATGGGATTGTTCGGGGAAGCTGGGCCAGGAGCGTTCATAGACCTGGGCGGCGTCAAGCAGAAACTTGCCGTTGCGCGGTGCTCTAGCGCAGGCCTCTGCCGTCGCTAGCCTGGCCAGCTGCCAATAGTGCCGGCTTTGTTCCGGCAGCAGCTCGGCCAGCTCGACGGCACAGGCGGCCTGGCGCATAAGCAGATGCGCCGAGTCTATCCGGCTGGCAGCCTCTTGGGAGAGCTGTAGCCAGACCTGATAGCCACGCTCGTTGGCCTGCCAGTCCTCAGCGACGCGGAGCAGGGTTTCCCGCAGGCGCGAATGCATCAGCTCACCTTGCAGGCTTGTAAACTGTTTTGGCAGCAGCAGTAGAAACAGCAGGGCCAGAGCCAGCAAGCTGGCTCGTCCCAAACGCATTTTTGTTAGCCAGGCGCTGAGCCTATAAGCCGGTCCCTGGCGTTCCTCCTTGCCGCGGGCACAGGCGAAAAGTACGGCTAGCAGGACCGAATAGAGCAGGGCGTTGGGCATGGCCTGCAAGTTGTAGTCGAAGAACTCATGTATCAGACCGGCAAAGAGCGCCGCCAACGCGGCCAGGCCTAGCCAGCGCAACACCGGCTCCTGTTGCCGCCACAGCCGACGCAAGGCCAGCGCCAGCAAGGCAAAAAACAGCAGTGCCAGCCCCAGGCCCAGGGGCAGACCCAGGCCGGAGAGCAGCTCCAGCCAGTCATTGTGGGCGTGTTCGAGCAAAACAGTGCTGACGCGACCTGACTCGTAGGCCTGGATAGTGTCGCCGTAGGCGCCCAGGCCGCAGCCGACAAGGGGAAAGTCGCGGATTAGCTTCAGACTGTCCTTCCAGAAACTGAAGCGCAGGTCGCTGCTAAATACCTCGTTGCCAATCAATAGTTCATAGCGCTGAGCCAGATAGCTTAGCCCGCTCTGCAAGGCAAACAGCGCCGCGCCCAGCACCAGGATAAGCAGAGCCGGAAAACCGCGCCGTCCGGCAGCGCCGTAGCGATCGGGCAGATACCAGAACATGCCGTACAGACAAAGAGCCAGGCAGGAGGACAGGAAAGCCCCGCGCGAAAGGCTGAGCACTTGCGCCACCAGAAGCAGAAAAACGGTCATCAGCAAGGGAATGCGCAGCGGCTGCCAGGCCTCGAAGCTGGAATGACGCCGCAGGGTCTCCTTTTTGAGCACGCTGAGCAGCCCCAGACTGGCTAGTATGCCTAGGCTCATCATAAAGCCAAAATGATTGCGGTTCTGAAAAGAGCCGCAGAATACCTCGCTCAAGCCGAGTTGCTGATTGCTGAAAAATTGCCAGTAGGCCAGGAGCGCATTGCCCAAAGCTGAGGCTGCTACCGCTAACATAATAAGCAGAAGGTGACGGCGGCTGCGGCCAAAGTTGAATATCAAAAGAAAGCTCAGGGCACAAAGTAGCAGGAGCCGGCAGTTCAGCGCCGTGCCGTCCAAGTTAAGGCTTAAACGCGGCGCGGCGCTGTAGATCCCTATGGCATTAAAGTCTTGCCAATGCCGCCAGGCCTGCGGCGACAGCAACCTGACTGTGTCGCCCAGAGGCAAAAGCTGAAATAGGCCGAATAATAAAGGCAGCGCAAAAAGTAACAGGCCGGGATGTGCGCGAAATTGACCCGAGCGTCGCAGCGGCAGCAGAGCGCTTAGGCACCAAAACGCAAATATGGCATAAGTAGTACTCAGGACTGCTGTAAGCCACCAGAGTGTGCCGCCGTCATAAAATAAGGTGGACAAAAACAGCAGGCTTAAAATGGCGTATAAAGGCAGACTACCGCCCTGAATATACATAAACTCTAGCTTGGGCGCCCAAAAACGCTGCCATAGGGCGGCAAAACCGCCTTTCGAGCGCCGCCGAGAAGAACGCCGCGAAACCCGTTTTGATTGCTGGACTGGCTGTTCAGCTGACATTTAAACCACTAAGGCACACGAAGGGGGAGGGCACAAAGGCACACGAAGGCACACTAAGACACACTAAAAAGGGAGGGGAATTACTTATTCTTGGCTTTGTT
>JAAZIY010000479.1 GCA_012800625.1 Lentisphaerota bacterium | reverse complement strand
GACGCTCCAAGCTCTGTGTCCAACTCAACAAATCACATAAAAGTACCGTGTCAGTGTTGCGCACCGGTACTAAGGAATCATGAAAAAAACAAATTGTTAAACTTTGCTGGGCAGATTCGCTTTCTTTCTATACAGTATATTCGGGTTTTTCTTGTACATACTGACCAGAAACAACTTAAATTTTCACAATTCCTTAGTGTGACTTAGTGTCCAAAAAAGCAGATCATGGCAAAAGAAGAAACCCCGTTTATTTCTCCCGTACGCAAGGCCTTGATACCGCTGGCCGGCCTGGGCACCAGGCTTTTTCCGGCCAGCAAGGCGGTCAAAAAAGAGCTGTTTCCGCTCATTACGCCGGATGGGCGCTGCCAATGCCTGCTGCAGCGCCTGCTCGAGGAGGCCTTCTCCGCCGGCGTCGAGGAGCTGGGCTTGATCGTGCGCCCTGGGGATGAAGCCCTCTTTGACAGTCTGTTCAAGCCGCTCGAGAAGGCGGTCTATGCGCGCCTAGACGAGCAGGCCCGGGCGGAAGAGGAGCTGCTGGTATCCTATGGCAGGCGGGTCAGCTATATCCGCCAGGAGAGCCAGGAGGGCCTCGGCCATGCCGTCTATTGCGCCAGACAGTGGATAGGCGAGGAGCCTTTTCTGCTGATGCTCAGCGACCATATCTATGTCAGCTCCGGCAAACTGAGCTGTGCACAGCAATTGCTGCAGGCTTTTGCGGCCAATGGCGGGCAGTCCGTGCTCAGTCTGTATCCGGTGGCCGGCGAAATGGTGAGGCACTACGGCAGCGCCACAGGGAAATGGCTGCAAGGACAGAATAACTGCCTGCAAATCGAAAAATTCGTCGAGAAGCCCAGTCTGGAATTGGCCAGGACGCAGCTGCGCATGAGCGCTCTGCCGCCGGACAACTTCCTCTGCATATACGGACAATACGCCCTGAACGCCGAGATTTTCGCCCTGCTCGAAAAACAGATATGCGACAATGAGCGCGAACGCGGCGAGTTTCAGCTCAGCGGCGCACTGGCCAAGCTGGCCCGGCAAGACCGTCTGTTGGGCTACGTGGTCGAGGGCGAGCATTACGACACCGGTCAACCCCGCGCCTATCTGCAAAGCCTGCTGGGCTTCGCTCATCTAGAGACCGTAAGGCACACGAAGGGGGGAGGGCACGAAGAGACACGAAGGGACACGAAGACACACTAAGGGCTTATGCGGCGCCTGCGGCGCCGCATAAGCCGCTTGCCCGTTTTGTTTGTTGGGAAAAGGGAGCACAAACACACAAAAAAAAAGCTGCCGGCGTTTTGTTATGCGCCGGCAGCTTTTTCCGTCTTGAAGGGCTGTGTTTATTTTATGGCTTTGTCAAGCTGGTCGTAGAGGTTGTCTGCGAAGCTGTTGATTTTTTGCAGCTCCTTGCCTTTGGCGTCCAGCAGCAAGGTGGTAGGGAAGCCGCTAACGCCATACTTTTGCAGCAGCGCGCGGTTTTTCGCCTGCATCTCGTCGGAGAGCTGCACCTTTCTGGGCAGGTCTATGTAGAGTAGGATGAGCTTGTCCTTGGCATAGTCCTTGAACTCTTTTTTCTCCAGCACCTCGGCCTTCAGCTTGATGCACCAGCCGCACCAGTCCGACCCGGTGAACAGGGCGTACACATTTCTGTTCTGGGTCTCGGCCGCCTTCATGGCTACGTCGTAGTCGTCATACCAGCCTTCCGGCGTGGTGGAACCGCTGCGGGGTATGGCATTGTTGGCCTCTTGAGCATAAGAGCTAGCCAGGCCTAAAAGCAGCAGCGCGACAAGGAGGAGGCTTGAACGTTTCTTGAACATATTTGAACCCTTTCTGTTTGTTGCTTGCATTGATGATGCGAAAAACATTTTACGCATCCGAAGAATAGCACTTACCATAATGCGAAAAAGTGTGGGCTGCAACTCCTCTGACCGCCAAAACCCGGCATTTGTTCCTGAAGTCGCCAGCCGTGAGTATAATTCAGACCTCGGCCAAAAATGGTGCTTAGCGGGATTTTGGACACGAAGACACACTAAAATACACGAAGCCACACCAAGTTTTTTGAGCTTTTACTTTTAGGCTGGGTCTAATCTAATCCCGTTTTTTATGCAATTTTCTACTGAATTTTAATTTTTTCTTGAGAATCTGTCACATGGTGCCCTGAAAGGGCAACCTAATGAAGCCCAGGGTAAGCGAGGCCGCAGGCCGAGCGCCACCCTGGGCAAAAGCCCCCCCCGAATCCGGCGCCCTGTAGGGGCGCCACAAACGGCCTTTCGGCGTTATGACTTTTTTGGATGGGGTCATACTGACCAGAAACAACTCAACTTTGACAATTTAAATTTTCATAGTTCCTTAGTGTCCAAAAAGCCCTTGAACCATTAAAACTCAGCAAGGCTAATAAAAGCACAAAAGAGGGAGCTGATTAAGCACAAGCTATGTTTACTCCAGGTTTATATGATGTACACGCGCACTTGGCTGATACCCGGCTGGACAGCGAGCTGCCGGATATACTGCGGCGCTGCGCCAGCGAGATGCAGGCGGTCCTGGTGAATGCCGCACGGCAGTCGGAATGGCAAAAAGTACTGGAAATCGCCAAACACCCGCGTATGTATGCCGCCCTGGGACTGCATCCCTTTTTCCTGCATGAAGCCAGTGCAGACAGTCTGGCGCAGCTCGAAAGACTGCTGGAAAGCGAAAAGCAGAGCGGCAGGCTCCTGGCACTGGGCGAAATAGGCCTGGACTGCTGGGAGGGACGAGAAGAGCTTGAACGGCAAAAAAACTTTCTGCGCGCACAGCTGGAGCTGGCCGGCAAATTCTCCCTGCCTGTTATCCTGCATAACCGTAAGGCCTGGCCGGACTTTTTCGGCCTGCTAAAGGAGTTGCGCCTCGCCAGTCTTTCTGGGGTCTGCCACCACTTCAGCGCAAGCCGGCAAATTTGCCGACAGGCGCTGGACCTGGGACTGTATATTTCCTTCTGCGGACCATTGACTTATCCGCAGTCCAACCGCCTGCGCGAACTGGCTAAATATGTGCCGGCAGAGCGGCTGCTGGTCGAAACCGACTGCCCAGACCTGCCGCCACAGTCGCAGCGCGGAGCGCAGAGCCGCCCCTGGATGGTAGAAGAAATCATGCGCTGCCTGGCAGAGCAGCGCAATATCAGCATGTTTGCGCTGCAAGAACAGATCGCCGTCAACTGGCAAAGCCTGTTTGTAGAATAGGCAGATTTGTACACCAAGCCACAGCAAATTTTTAGAGTTGCCAGAGCCTTATGGACTGTATGGATGTCATGGATATAGCAGCGGAAGAGCTTTGTGCAAAGAATTAATTATGCGCAAAGCTTGGTTGGTTTTTTTATGAAAAAACTTGATTTTTAATAAAACCGAATCACAGT
>JAAZIY010000478.1 GCA_012800625.1 Lentisphaerota bacterium | reverse complement strand
CACGAAGAGACACGAAGACACACTAAGGGCTTATGCGGTCTCAGAAGCTACTTGTTCTCAGTTCTTTGCACCACTCGCAACGGTCTCATCATCAAGGGCATGTCATCTATATTCACCTTGATCCAGTAGGTGTCGGCATGCGGGAATCTAACGGCGCGCAGCTGGAACACCATGTCTAGCACCTGGTGGGGGTGCTCAAACTTGATCTTGCCCTTTACATTAAAAAGCACATTTTGCGAGTCGGCGTCGCTACAAGTAACCTCGCAAACCCGCTCACCGCTGCCGCCGGTAAGAGAAACCAGCATACACATGTTCGGATGGATATAGGGAAACTTGCGCACATTCAACTGGCCAAAGATACCGATCAGAGATTTTTTGCCGCTCAAACGGTCTTCAATCACTATGTCGCAAGGGATCAGGGCCAGGCCTATGGGTATCTCTGAAAAGGACATTGCTCACCCCCTGCTATTGCTATTCTCACAAAAAAAGTCATATACAACAATATATCGCCTCATTGCTCATCTTCACGTCAAGCCGCAGGAAGCTCTTGGTGTGACTTCGTGGCCCTTCGTGTCCACTCCCCTTTTTATTTCACCGACTGCGCCCGCATTTTCTGCAGTGCCAGCGTATGCAGCTCGATTTTGTCGCCCACTTGCAGTCCCAGCATGGCGCAGCTGCCCTGTTTCAGTTCCAGGGCATAGGCTGCTGGCAGTTCACTGCCATAGCTGGGCAGGCGCCGCTCATACTCCTGCAGGCTCTCCTGTTCGCCCTGCCCTGGCTCCGGCTGCATCTCTTTGATGGCAACCACCACGCCGTCCCGGTCCAGAAAAACAATGTCCAGCGGCAACAGCGTATTTTTCATCCAAAAACTGAGCATTCTCTCGCTTTGGTAAACAAAAAGCATGCCCTGCTCCGGCTCCAGTTTCCGCCGCCACATCAGTCCTTTTTGCTGCTCCTCGTCAGTCAAGGCCAGCTCTATCTTGTCGAAGAACATATCGCCGATAAGCAGCGGCCAATAGCGCGGCTTGTCGGCACAGAGCGTCTTCGGCAGCAGGCAGAGCAACAGAATTGATGTGATCAGACTTTTCATAGGCTGAAATATCTAGCTTCTATCATGATGCAGAGGCAGTGATAGAGCGGCAGATGATACTCCTGCACCACATAGGTCTCAGACGCCGGCGCCTTGATGCAGACCTCGGCCAGCTCCGCCAGGCGACCGCCGCCGCTGCCGCTCAGCCCGATGACTTTCAGGCCGCGATGCCTAGCCACCTGGCAGGCATAGGCCACGTTTTTGGCATTGCCCGAGGTAGAAAAGGCCACCAGGACATCGCCGGGCTGTCCCAGACTGAAAAGCTGCTGCGCAGGTCCCAAGTCCCCTCCCTGATCATTGGACACTGCCGTGTTAATGGCAAGCTGGCTCATCAGACAAACTGCCCGCAGGCCGTATTGCAGACGCTCGGCCAAGTAGGCCCCCTCCTGGGCATCCTGAGCGCGCAAGGCCTCGCGGTCCTCAACGGAAAGCGCGCGTTTGCGGACAAAGCCCTTCAGAAGCTCGCCCACCATATGCTCGGCGTCGGCGGCACTGCCGCCATTGCCGCAGGTGAAGACGCAGCCGCCGCGGTCATAACAGTGCGCCAAAATATGATAAGCGTCTACAATAGCCTCGCGGCAAGGCAACAAGTCCGGGTAGCGCTGCAAAAGCAGTTCAAGATTGCCAAGGTCCTCGCGCATAAATCAGCTCCATTCAATGAAAGATTGTTGTCT
>JAAZIY010000477.1 GCA_012800625.1 Lentisphaerota bacterium | reverse complement strand
GCCTGCGCCCTAGGCGCATAACCCGCTAGCGCAGAAAGGAGGGCAGACGCCAAAACCCGAGTGGCTCAAACTGGCTTTGAGCCTAGCAAATGCCTTCAAACACGCCAGACCGGAATTGTTATACCGGCAATATGGCGACAGCAAAGGAGGATTTCTATGGAATTGATTGTTAGTGGTGCAAAGCACTTCGAAATCGACGCAGACCTGCAGCAACTCGCCGAAGAGGCAGCCAGCAAGCTCGAGGAAAACTATGTCAAACTCAGCTCGCTGAGACTGGTCTTGAATAAACAACGTAATTGGCATATCGCCGACGCCGTGCTCAACGGCAAAAATATCTCACTGGTCGCAAAGGCGCGATCAAATGATATACGCCTGTCAATCAACGAAGTCTTCGAAAAGTTGGACCGCCAGATGAGACGCTACATCGAGAGAATTAAGGATATCTCAACCAAGCCCAACCAGGAAGCCAAGGACAAAATCTGGACCAGCGCAGAACTAGATGATGCCGACCAGGAGGATTTTGACCTGGAAGACAACGAATAGCCCCAAACCAATGATATAAATAACCCCATGCTCGGGGCTGAAAACCACAACGCTTTCAGCCCCGAGCAATGTGTTTTTTGACACGAAAACACATGTAGTTACGCGAAGAGCTTAGCCATGCACCCAGAAATCGTTAAAAGCCCAGAGCCTGAACCAGCCTACCGTCCCTCCTGGGATGTTTACTTCCTCAAGCTGGCCATGCTTGCCTCCGAGCGCGCTACCTGTCCGCGCATGCATTGTGGCTGCGTGCTGGTCAACGAGCGCCATGTGGTCTCCACCGGCTACAACGGCTCTCTGCCCGGCAGCGAACACTGTTACAACGCCGGCTGCATCATGGTTGACAATCACTGCGTGCGCACCAATCACGCCGAGATCAACGCCATCTGCCAGGCCGCTCTGCACGGTCTCTCCCTGAAAGGCGCCAGCGCATATGTCACCAATATGCCCTGCACCAGCTGCGCCAAAGCGCTGATCGCCGCCGGTGTCAAACGCGTCATCGTTTTTTCAGACTACCACAACTCCCTGGCTGAACGCTTCTTTGACGAGGCCGGCGTAAAACTCGAGCGCTTGCCCATGCCGGAGAGAAGCATACATTATGAACTGCATAAGTTTAGCTCGGCAAAGCCTTTTCCCGAGGAGAAAGCCGGGACTGAAGCAGCAAAGGAGCGCTAGGGCAGAGCTGCGGAAAACCAGGGATTGCTGACCATGTCGGAAGACTACTTGCTAAATAAACTGGAAGCCCTCGAAGCGCTGTTGCGCAGTTATGGGCGCGTCCTGCTCGCCTACTCCGGCGGTGTAGACAGCAGCCTGCTGGCTTTTCTGGGACGCCGTGCCTTGGGCAAGAACTTCTTGGCGCTCACTTTACAGCACAGCTGTTATCCGAGCTGGGAACTGCACAATGCCCTACAGTTTGTACAAAATCACGATATTCAACACGCGCTGCTGCCTTTCGACCAGCTCGCGCTGCCGCAGTTTCGCGAAAACTCCCTGCGCCGCTGCTATTATTGCAAAAAAGCCATGTTTGCGCTGTTGCAGGAAAAGGCCCAACAGGGCGAATTCAAACTGCTTATAGACGGTAGCAACTCCGATGACCAGCATGACTACAGACCAGGATTGCAGGCGCTGGCCGAGCTAAATGTGCAAAGTCCGCTGAAAATGCTGGGCTGGAGCAAGAACGAGGTGAGACTAGCCTCTAAAATGCTGGGGCTGAGCAGTGCAGAGCTGCCGGCATACGCCTGCCTGGCAACTCGCATACCATACCAAAGTGAAATCACAGCAGACAAAATCGCGCAAATCGAAGGTGTCGAACAACTGCTGCACGAGCTGGGATTCCAACAATGCCGGGCTAGGCATCACGGCGACAGCATTAGACTGGAACTGCCCGCAAACGACCAGCTTAGCCTGTTGAAAAACGAAGAGGCCAGACTACTGCTGCTGCAAAAAGCCCAAAAAATGGGCCTGCGCTGGCTGAGCCTGGACCTGGAACCATTCCGCAGCGGTAAAATGAACCCGGCCTAAAGGGCTCTGGACACGAAGACACACTAAGATACACCCCGTCCAAAAAGCTCATAACGCCGAAAGGCCGTTAGTGGCGCCCCTACAGGGCGCCGGATTCGGGGGGG
>JAAZIY010000476.1 GCA_012800625.1 Lentisphaerota bacterium | reverse complement strand
GTTTCGAGCATGCTTTCCGCCTTGCTTCTTTTTTGTCCGTTCAAAGTCAAAGCGCCGCTGCCCTGCTGATTTTCCAGCAAGGTAGCCACAAAACGTCGTCGCCAGGCTCCATTTTGTGCGGGTAATATTCTTTCGCAGGCGCTCAAGGCCCTGGCGGCCCAGTAAAGTTCGGCAGCATTCTGATAACTTTTCTCGGCACATGCTTTTTGCAGCTGCATAAGACGAGCCTCGCTCTCGCTTGACTGCTTTTCCAGCAGCATTTGTAGCAGAGCCGCAGCGGGGAACTCCTGCCTTGCCTTAAACAGGCGTTTTTGTATCTTGAGCAATTCTTCCTCGCTTAATATAGCATACTGCGGCATTAATAAATAGTGTGTTTCCAAACAAAATTGCAAGCCGGGCAGTGATTCCCGACTTAAGTCTTGGACAAAGCCCTTGTTGACAATAATTTGTACTAAGTTTTCCAGTTTTTCGCCGCCGCAACGCAGCTCGAGGCGCAGCAGCTGCAGCAGTTCATCTAGGCTGCTTGCCTGCTCTGACCGCCCAGCCAGAAGAGTCTTGAGCGCCACAAGCTCGGCGGCAGCACCCTCATTGGCCAAGACCAGCCCCAAATGTGCCAGTGTGCTGAGCTGATTCTCAGACGGCTCGAGAGCATGAACCTGCTGCAAAAGCCAATGCAGGGCGCGTTGACCGGCAAGCTCGGACTCCAGCAGCATGGACTCGCCCAGCGCAGAATCAGCAAACAGGGACGACGCAAACAAAACAAACAGCAGCCAGGCTAATTTGCAGCGGGATAATTTCACGGCGGACTTATATTGCTGTGACTTCGTGTGCCTTGGTGTGTCTTAGTGTGTCTTCGTGTGTCTTCGTGTCCAATTGACTTTCTGGACGGGTACGGCATAGAAAAAAAAGAGATTGAGTTTAAGTTATACTTTTTGCCACAAAATTCAAGCCCTAACGGCACATTAGGCCTGAGACGCGGATGCCAGATCTGCATCGACAATTCTACACTGACTTAGCTCGGCACTGCGGCGCAGTGCAAATAGCTTGCCTGCACCCCTCCTTGGCTTTAGAAGCAAGCCTGCAAGACCAGCTGCAAGCCAGCCTCTCCTCAGAATACACTTCCGCCCTGCCCTACTTGCAGCGTCAAAGCAAGGTGCTGCAAAGCCCCTTCAGCAGCCGAGCCTGGGCGCATTCCTTGCTGCTTATCAGCTTCCAGGCCAAGGCGCGCGAGCAGCTGCCCTTCGCTGGTCTGCCTGCCGCTCGCCCCGGGCGTCCCACAGCCAGCCTTGCGGCCTATATTTTGCATGAGGACTACCATCAGGTCGGCGCACGCATTTTGGCGAAACTCGCTGAATTGCTGGACTTGCAGGAATACGAGTTTGGAGTTGACTCCTCGCCTCTTTTGGAGAAAGCCCTGGCGCGGCATGCCGGCCTGGGGCGCTATGGCTATAACTGCCTGCTTAGATGCCAGGGCTACGGCTCGCGTTTGCACCTGGGCTTTTTGTTTGCCTCCAAACAACTGCCGGCACAGAGTTACGAGGCCAGGCTCGAACCGGATTGCGCCGACTGCCGCCTTTGCCTGCAGAGCTGCCCCAACGCCGCCATTTCAGAGAGCGGCATACTGCGCATACAGCGCTGTCGCAGCTATCTGGCCAACGAGAAAAAAGGCGCCTTGTCCTGGCAGGAACAGCTCTGGCTGGGCGGCAGCCTGGCCGGCTGTTCGCTATGTAGCTATTGCTGTCCGGACGACTTGGCACCGCGCCCGAAAGACCTGCTGCTGGACGCCGAGGCCCTCTGCATGATGCCCAGTGCCCAGCTCAAAGCTCTGATTCAAGGCAGCATCCTGCAACACCAGGGGGTCAGCCGCCTGAAGCGCAATGCGGCTGCCGCCCTGGCCATACAGCTGCCGCCCGAAGAAGCCGAGGACATGCAGCAAAAACTGCTGGAAAGCAATCACAGCCCCGCCCTGCGCCAAACTGTAGCCGCCTGGCAAAGACAAAGCGCCAAAGGATAACAGCCAGGAATTTGAATACGAAGAGACACTAAGTTTTTTAGTCTTGATTGCGTTAGTTCGCAGAACCTCATTTACTTACCATGCCTACAGAATCCAGCATATCATTGACGCCGCTGTTTTTACTTTTCGCGTTTGCCTTCGGCTGCATAGTAGGCAGTTTTTTAAATGTAGTGGTCTGGCGTTTGCCCCGTGGCGAGTCGCTGAGCCATCCTCCCAGCCACTGCCCTAATTGCGGGCACGCCATACGCGCCTGGGAGAATGTCCCCATACTTAGCTGGCTGGCTCTGCGCGGACGCTGCAGCGCCTGCTCCCAGCGCATCTCCTGGCGTTATCCACTGGGCGAGTTCAGCCTGGGTCTGCTGTATGCCGCGCTGGCCTGGAATGTCTGGCGCAACCAGTTGCCTCTGGCCTTGCTGCCCGGTTTTTTCTGGTTGACCGCCAGCTTGCTGGCAGCGGCGCAAATAGACCTGAAGCACCGCATCATCCCGGACAAGCTGAACTACGCCGGCATGCTGGTCGCCCTGTTGCTGAGCCTGCTACTGCCCGGCAGCCGGCTGCTGAGCCAGGAGCTGCCCCCCAGCATGCGAGCCGGCATCATCACTGATGCGGCCCTGGATTGGCTAGCTGCTCTCTGCGCCAAAACCTCGCCCTGGAACTGGCGCTTCGAGGCACTGCTTGACCTGCTTCTAGGCCTGCTGTTGGCCGCCGCCTGCCTTCTGATTTTTCACAGCCTGGGAAAGCTGCTGCTGAGATTCCGGGCTGAGTCGCGCCAGGCCATAGGTCTAGGCGATGTGAAATGCATAGCCATGATCGGAGCCTTCCTCGGCGCTGATGCAGGTATCTACATATTACTGGGAGCAGCAAGCCTGGGATTCATCGCTGGAACACTGCAAATAATCTTGTCTAGAAAAAAAACCGGTTTCTTCAGCGAGCTTCCCTTTGCCCCTTTCCTGGCACTGCCTGCTATATTTTGGCTCATCAAGGGAAACTGGCTTTATTTTATCTACCAGGCAATAATGAAATAAGAATTTTGGACACGAAGACACACAAAGCCTCAAGAAGACACAGCAAGGTAAAAATTTTCTGGATCTGGCGCTTCCAACGACCCTGTCTTAAAAAAACAGGGG
>JAAZIY010000475.1 GCA_012800625.1 Lentisphaerota bacterium | reverse complement strand
CTGTAGGGGCGCCACTAACGGCCTTTCGGCGTTACGACCTTTTTGGACGGGGTCTAGTTTAATCATTTGGTGGCTCTGCTGTGTCTTTGTGTGTCTTCGTGTCCAAAATCACTCCGCTTGTTTTTAGGATGCCGCCAGTAGTTGCCTGCTTTACTGTTCCGTAAACTAACCTGTATAGTAAAGATAACATTATTGCCTATGCCGGTAATCCGGGTTTTGCTTTTATGTCTAAAAAGTTGTATTTCAGCATCGTCCTGCTGTTTTTTATTTTTGCCTTTCCCGCCACTGCTTCCTGGATTCTTTTGTTTGGCTCCAAGGATTGCTCCGACTGCGAGGCGGTGAAGGCCGCCTGGCCTGAGGACTTTGCGGCGGGGCACAAGCCCAGCCTGGTTTTTCTGGAAATCGAGAATTCAGCCAACTACCAGTTGCTTGGCAAGATAGAGCAGTTATTGCAAATCGAGGAACCGGCCAGTAGTTTTCCGCTCTTTTTGTTAGGCCGACAGCTGATCTCGGATATAGACGAGTTTTATGAGCTGGAAGATGAATATCTGAGTTTGGCCGCTCAACAGTTGGACTTGCCGGAGTTGCAAGCGCTTTCCGACTATGTGCAAAGCAATCCGGCAGCGCTTCTGACTTGGAATGTGCCAGTTGCTCTCAACACCAAACAGCCGCCTTCCTCAGTGCCTGCTTCTCCAGCAAGCTCGCAACTGCTTTACTTCCTGCAAAAGGGCTGTCAGAACTGTTCGCGGCAGCTGCGTGAGCTGCAGCAGCTGGCCAAGGTTCTGCCAGGCCTGCAAGTGGACTGCTATGATATAGGCACGGAAGAGGGACAGCTCATGCTGCAGCGAGCCAGGCAAGTGTTGCACTTGCCGGACGGCGATGAGAATATCACACCTATGCTGGCCTGGGAAAATGGCTATATCGCGCATAGGCTGGCCAGGGCCGAGGAACTGCTCGAAATAATGCAAAACCGCCAGGATGACGCCGAGCCGCCCTTTTGGAAAACGGAGTTCAGCGCCGCCGAACGGCGCTCTTTGCAGGCCGGTCAGGGACAGCTGCTGCGGCGAGCTACCGTCGGGGTGATAGCCGCAGCCGGCCTGATTGACGGCATCAACCCATGCGCCTTCGCGACCTCGATCTTCTTAATCGGATACCTGCTATATCTGAAACGCCGGGCCAGGGAAATCATACTTATAGGGTTTTGCTTCTGTCTCGGTGTCTTTGTTAGCTACCTGCTCTTTGGACTGGGATTTTCCTTCCTGATCGACTTCCTGCAGCAGCTCTACTGGCTGAAAACCGCCCTGTATCTGATTTTTGCGCTTCTGGCCGGCGTTTTCGCCTTTATGCATCTGCGCGACGCCCTGCGCTATAGGCGCAGCGGCAAAAGCTCGGACATGGAGATGGGGCTGTCGCTGGACACGCATCGCAAGATACATAAGCATATCAAGCATTTCACGCGCTTCAATTCCTGGATGCTGATCCCCGCCGCCCTGGTTTTGGGCGCCATCGTTTCTTCGCTCGAGCTGGCCTGCACCGGCCAGATATATTTGCCCACTCTGGCGGCGATTAATTCCGCCGGCATGCAGTGGCGCGCCTTTAACCTGCTGCTGCTGTATAATTTCTTTTTTATCGTGCCTCTGCTTATTGTCACCGGCCTGGCAGCCTACGGGGTAGGGGCGCAAAGCATCGCCAAATGGGCGAGAAACAATGTCTTCGGTACTAAAGTGTCCATGAGCCTGCTGTTTTTCTGCCTCACCCTGCTGATGACCGTGATGGCCTGGCATGAATGGCCCGGACCGCAAAAGCCCTCCGCCCAGGTTAACAGCATAGACTGCCTCAGTAACTAAATCGTGTCTTTGCACACGAAGACACACGAAGGGGGGAGGACACGAAGACCCACGAAGGGGGGAGGACACTAAGACACACGAAGGCAGAGCAAATAAAATTATTTTTCCGCTGTTAAAGTGTATAGTAGTGTTGTACACTTGAACAGGAGGTTTATTATGGAAGTCAGTGCTCTAGACTTGAGGACTAAGTTGGCGGATATTCTTGCCGCCATTGAACGCAATCAGACTGTAGTTCTTACCTATCGCGGCAAACGCAAGGCGCTTATAGTGCCATTCGAAGAGCAAAAAACGCAAGTCAGCGCGGGCGATTTGCCTGCTTTTGGCATGTGGGCCGACCGGGATGACTTCAAAGACCCTGTTGCCGCCCTGCGTAAGATGCGAGAGTCTAGGAGATTCTGATGCTTTTCGATATCAGCATATTAACACATTGAACAGCAAAGAATTCAAGCCTTAAAGGAGGGCTGGCAGGATTTAGGACACGAAGACACACCAAGGGGGGGAGGACACGAAGACACACCAAGGCACACGAAGACACACCAAGTTTTTTGAGCTTAATCAGCTATCTCTTAGTGTTCTTTTGTGTGCCTTCGTGTGTCTTAGTGGTTCAAAGGCTTTTGGACACCAAGACACACGAAGGCGCGGGTAGTTTATTTTACCACGATATTGACTAGTCTGCCGGGGACGGCTACGCTTTTGAGGATTTGCTTGCCCTCGAGCAGCTCGGCGATGCCGGGGTTCTGCTGCGCCAATGTGATCATCTCGTCGCGAGTGGCCTCGGCGGGCAGCATGATCCTGCCGCGCGGCTTGCCGTTGATCTGCACCAGGATTTCCAGCTCGGCGACCTTTAGCTTGGCCGCGTCGTATTCCGGCCAAGGCTCGTAGGCCAGGCTGTCCTGCCCGCCCAGGCGCTGCCAGAGCTCCTCGGCCATATGCGGAGCCAGGGGGCTGAGCAGCAGCACAAAGCATTTCATGTGCTCGAGGTTGCGCTGCGCGCTGCGGCTGGTTTCGTTGACGTAGATCATCAGCTGGCTGATGGCGGTGTTGTAGCTCAAAGACTCGATGTCCTCGCTAAGCTTCTTGATGGTCTGATGCAGCAGGCGCTCGGCCTCGGGGGTGGGAGCCTGCTCGCTGATCTCGGCGGCCAGGGCGCCGCTTTGCGTGTCGACGATCATCTTCCAGGCCTTGTGCAGGAAGCGATACACGCCTTCGACGCCGTCGGTGTTCCAGGGCTTCACCTCGGTGAGCGGCCCCATGAACATCTCGTAGAGCCTGAATGCGTCCGCCCCGTAGCGTTTGATGATTTCGTCGGGGTTGACCACGTTTTTCAGTGATTTCGACATTTTGGCGGGCAGCATGGTTAGCTCTTCGCCGCTTTCTATATGGTAATATTTGCCCTCACGCTGTTCGACCATGTCGTTGGCCACCAGCACGCCGCGTTTATCCTTGTATGATATGCCCAGGATCATGCCCTGGTGTATGAGTCTTTTCCAGGGTTCGGGATGGCTGACATAGCCCAGATCATAAAGTACCATATGCCAGAAGCGCGAATAGAGCAGGTGCAGCACGGCGTGTTCGGAGCCGCCCACGTAGAGGTCCACCGGCATCCAGTATTTTTCCTTTTCCAGGTCCCAGGCCTGCTCCTCGTTATGCGGGTCCAGGTAACGCAGATAATACCAGCAGGAGCCGGCCCACTGCGGCATGGTATTGGTCTCGCGCAGGCCGCTGCGTCCGGTTTTCGGGTCTTTGTACTGCAGCCAGTGTTTAGCCCGGGCCAGGGGCGGCTCGCCGTCCGCGGTGGGCTTGTAGTCTTCCAGTTCGGGCAGCAGCACGGGCAGCTCTTCTTCGGGGACCAGGCTCACCGAGCCGTCCTCGTGGTGCACCAGGGGGAATGGTTCACCCCAGTAGCGCTGTCTGGAGAAGAGCCAGTCGCGCAGCTTGTAGTTGACGCTGGCCTTGCCTATGCCCTTGCTTTCCAGCCAGTCGCTGATTTTCTTCTTGCCCTCCTGCACGGGCAGCCCGTTGATGCTGATTTCCGCGTTGGCCGAATTGAACAGGCTGCCTTCGCCTTCCCAGCAGGCTTTGCCGGCCAGCACTTCGGCGAGCTGCAGGCCGGCGGCCTGGCAGTCTTCCTGGCTGGGGCGCAGGATGCATTTGACCGGCAGGTTGAATTTGCTGGCGAACTCGAAGTCGCGGCTGTCATGGGCCGGCACCGCCATAATGGCGCCGCTGCCGTAGCTGATGAGCACGTAGTCGGAAATCCAGATGGGGATCAGCTCCTCGTTGACCGGGTTGATGGCGTATGCCCCGATAAACTCGCCGCTTTTCTCTTTGTTCAGCTCGCTGCGGTCCAGCTCGGACTTGGCGGCGGCGGCCTTCTGGTAGGCCTGCACGGCGGCTTTGCGCTCCGCGCTGCAGAGCTGTTCGACCAGGGGGTGTTCCGGAGCCAGCACCATATAGGTGGCTCCGAACAGGGTGTCCGGCCTGGTGGTATAGACCTTGATGCGCTCCTTGCTGCCCTGCACCGCGAAAAACACTTCGGCGCCGCTGGATTTGCCTATCCAGTTTTTCTGCATTTCCTTGGTGCCCTCGGGCCAGTCCAGCTCGTCAATGCCGGCCAGCAGGCGTTCGGCGTATTCGGTGATTTTCAGCACCCACTGGCGCATGGGCTTGCGTATCACCGGGTAGTTGCCCACCTCGGAATGGCCGTTGATGACCTCTTCGTTGGCCAGCACCGTGCCCAGCTCCGGACACCAGTTCACCGGCTGTTCCGACTCATAGGCCAGGCCTTTCTCATAGAGCTTGGAGAATATCCACTGCGTCCACTTGTAGTATTTTGGGTCGGTGGTGTTGATCTCGCGGTCCCAGTCGTAGCTGAAGCCGAAGGATTCGAGCTGTTTGCGGAAGACCTTTACATTCTTGGCGGTGGTTTCGGCCGGGTGCGTGCCGGTTTTGACGGCGTACTGTTCGGCTGGCAGGCCGAATGCGTCCCAGCCCATGGTATGCAGCACATTGTAACCGCGCATGCGCTTATAGCGGCACCAGATATCAGTGGCGGTATAACCCTCGGGGTGGCCTACGTGCAAACCGTCCCCGGAAGGATAGGGGAACATATCCAACACATATAGCTTGGGGCGGCTGTAGTCGCAGTCTATGGCCTTAAAGGTTTTGTTGACCCGCCAGTAATCCTGCCATTTAGGCTCGATCATGGCAGGCTTGTAGGGTGTGTGGTTCTCCGACATATAAGCAGCACCTCGCTAAGGCTGAAAAATTTCCGTTAAGTTTGGTTCGTATGTAAGGTAAACTAATAATGTAATCCCAAACGGAGGGAAAATCAACCCTGTGCGCAGGCGAGGATTGGATATGAAGTCACACGAAGAGCTAAAACGGCGCACTCGCTAAAAAATCAGGCGCAAAATTAAAAGGGGGTTTTCGCACAGTGCCAAAGAATCAGAAATAGTTCGCACTAAAACCTATGCTTAGTTAAATGCCTTTGCGAAGAAACAGTTCGCAAAGGCATTTTTTTTGTCCAAAAGACAAAAAAAATAAAAGTATTCACACTGCTAAATATTTTTG
>JAAZIY010000474.1 GCA_012800625.1 Lentisphaerota bacterium | reverse complement strand
ATTCGTCCGATAAAAACGATACTTCCGATGCGTCCGATTCGTCCGATACGTCCGATTCGTCCGATTCGTCCGATAAAAACGATTCGTCCGATTCGTCCGATTAGTCCGATAAAAACGATTCGTCCGATTCGTCCGATAAAACGATACGTCCGATTCGTCCGATACTGCCTTATTGTGCAAAAAGCAGCTCGGCGACTTTTTTTCGGCGCATAAGTGCTTCGCCCCAGTCACCGATTCTCGAGCTTAGGACCACAGCCCAAAAATCATTATCTGGGTCAATATATATGGTTTGTCCGGTATATCCGGAATGAAAAATGGTGTTTTTCGATAAACCTACCGGTCTTTTTTCATCACACATATCCCAGCCAAAGCTGCGCCTGGCGGCATTTTTTTCATAGGCACAAGTTTTAATCAGCCGGTAATATTGTTTAGAAAACACATTTTCCCTCAATATATCTTCGACAAAAGCGATCATATCGTAGATATTACAAAAGCAGCTGCCGTTCCCCAGGGGGATGCCTACATCAAAGCAGGTTGTGTCATTATGTTCACCAGCCGGACGATTAGGGTTCCAGTGCTCTACCTCGTTTGGCCCGAAGCCCGGTGCATACCAGGTAGCTTGCTGCATTTTCAGGGGAGTCCACACGTATTTGCGCGCATATTGCTCGAGGTCCATCTTTGAGATGCGGTTAATGATCTTGCCCAGCAAAATAAAATTATAGCAGCTATATTCAAAACACTCCAGCCTGGGGCGCAGCGGCATTTTCAGCAGCAGTTCCCGCTCGAACTGCTCGCCTTTCATGCCAGCGTAAGGCCGACTATTATCGAAGCCGCTGCAATGCATGGCCAGGTCACGCACGCTGATATTGCAGCTGTCCCCCAGCGTATGCTCCGGGATATAAGCGGTGAAAGGAGCGTCAATTTCCACTAGGCCTGCATCAATAAGCCTTGCCAGGCACGCTATGGTCATCACCTTTCCCACCGAGGCAATATCGAAGCGAGAATTTGCCGACATGGCTGATGGGCATGGATTCAGCCTCTGATTGCCCAATACGATAAGTTCAGGGTATTTATTACAGGCGATTACCATTCCCTGAACCAAGCTGCAGTCAATCTGCGACTGCGCCTCTATTTCTGCTTTCAGCAAACCCATGACGACTCCAAGCATATGCCAAAGATTATTGATTAGTCAAGAACGCAACTATATTGGTGTGCCTTAGTGTCCCGTCCCCGTTTTTATAACTCCTTGCTCACCCTCATTGAGCAGAGCTTGGGTCCGCACATGGTACAGAACTGTGCCTGCGGCGCGGGGTTTTCCTGGTGTCGCAAGGCTCGTTTTCTCATTTCCCTGGCTTTTTCCGGGTCCAAAGCCAGATCAAACTGTTGTTCCCAGTCAAAGTCCGCTCTGGCTTCGCTAATGCGGTCGTCCCGGCTTTGCGCTCCAGGGATGTTTTTTGCGATATCGGCGGCATGAGCGGCGATTTTATAAGCGATTACTCCGTCTCTGACGTCCTCGGCTTCAGGCAGTCCGATATGCTCCATTGGGGTCACGTAGCAGAGCATGGCGGCTCCATGCCAGGCTCCCATGGCTGCGCCTATGGCGCTAGTAATATGGTCATAACCTGGCGCGCAGTCTATCACTACTGGGCCTAGTATATAAAAAGGCGCATCATCGCAAAGCTCCTGCTGGCGTCGCATATTCATTTCTATCTCGTGCATGGGTATATGTCCCGGTCCTTCGATCATCACCTGCACATTTGCCTCCCGGCATCTCCGCCCTAGCCTTCCCAACTCGGCCAATTCGGCAAACTGCGCCTCGTCGCTGGCATCGGCCAGACAGCCTGGGCGCATACCGTCGCCCAGCGACAAGGTAACATCATACTTGGCGCAGATTTCCAGTATTTCATCAAAGCAGTCATAAAAGGGGTTGTCGCAGTTATTTTTGCTCATATGCCTGGCGATAAGCGCTCCGCCCCGGCTCACGATACGCAGTTTACGCTTGGCGGCCAGCGGTATTTGTTCTGGGCGTATGCCGGCATGTATGGTCATGTAATCAACGCCCTGCTCCGCCTGCGCCTGAATAAGCTTCAGTATGCTCTCTTTGGAAAAATCAATTTCCGTCTCGTCGTTTCGGCAGGCCAATTCATAGACCGGCACGGTGCCTATAGGCACGCTGGAGTGCCTGATTATCTCTAGGCGTGTGGCGGTCAGGTTTCCGCCGGTGCTCAGGTCCATGACCGTGTCGGCACCGAATTTCACGGCATAGGCCAGCTTATGCAGTTCCTGCTCTATGCAGCTGGAGAGGCTAGAGGTCCCTATATTGGCATTGATCTTGGTTTTCAGGCGTCTTCCTATGCCTATAGGCTCTAGGCTGCTGTGCCTGATATTACATGGAATCACGATTCTGCCAGCGGCAAGCTCCTCGCGTATATACTCAGCCGGACGCGATTCGGCTTTTGCCACTGCCTGCATGGCTTCACTGACAACTCCGGCCTTGGCCAGTGCCAGCTGGTTTTGTGACGCTGAATTACTCATAATGGTTCTCCTTGCTTGTTATCAGTCAAAAGGAGAACCAGCCACAATAGCTTTGTCACAGTGTACTCCCTACGCTGAAATTACTCAGATCAGGTTCATCGGGTTTACTCTCAGCCTGACCACTAGGTCGAAGGCACCCCGGTAACAACATTAATGTAACGCCTTTTCAGCGCACTGCCACAATTTTCGAGCCTATTAGAAGCAGACGACTTGCTGTGCCTCCGTGTGTCTTAGTGCCCCTTCGTGTGTCTTCGTGTCCAACTTTTGACGGGTGTTACATACACTCGGCCAGGGAGCGGATAAATTCGCCGGCTCTGTCCAAGTTGTCGTTGAAGTCGCCTTCTGCGGCTAGCAGTCTGACAAAGGCCGAGCCTACGATGACGCCGTCGGCCGCCTTTGCGAGCACGGCAGCAGCTTGAGCGTCCTTGACTCCGAAGCCAGTGGCCACCGGCACGGGGCTGTATTGTTTCAGATTATGCAGGTGCTCGCAAATCTGTGGCAGGCGCAGCTCTCGCACGCCAGTGACACCAAGCACATTGACGCTGTAGACGAAACCGGCGGCTCCGGCGCAGATTTGTCGGCTGCGCGCCTCCGGTGTCACCGGAGAGAGCAGCGGGATCAGGCAGAGGCCGTTTTGCTTGGCGGGCAGCTCCAGCTCGGCCTTCTCCTCGAAAGGCAGGTCCACCGCCAAGATACCGTCAATTCCTACTTCAGGCAATTTGTCGCAGAGCCTTTGCAGACCGTAGTTGTAGAGCAAATTCATGTAGCTGAAAAGCACAAAGGCGGTCTGTGGATAGGCGGTACTCAGACGCGCCGCCATAGCAAGCGTTTTCTCCAGATTGGCGCCGTTGCGCAAAGCGACTTCGGAGGCCTGGCGAATAACCGGGCCGTCGGCCATCGGGTCTGAGAATGGCAGGCCCAGTTCAATGATGTCGGCGCCCGACTCTATGGCTCGGGCTATGGCGGCCTCGCTGCGCGCCATGTCCGGAAAGCCACAGCTGCAGAAAATTATCAAAGCGGCACGCCCTTCAGCTCTACAACGCTGGAAAACCTGGTCGATCTTATTCATGTCCTTCACCTTTTTTTGCTCTGCCTTTCAGGCCAATTCCTGTCTATATCTGCGCACATTATCCATGTCCTTGTCGCCTCTGCCGGAGAGATTCACCAGTAGCAGCTCGTCTTTCTCGCTTTTTTTTGCCCTTGCAATGGCATAGGCCAGGGCATGCGCGCTTTCCAGAGCCGGGATTATGCCCTCGAACTTGGCCAGCATGTCGAAGGCCTCTATGGCTTGCGCGTCAGTGACCGCGTAATATTTCGCCTTGCCGCAGTCGGCAAAAAAACTATGCTCCGGTCCTACGCCTGGGTAGTCCAGTCCTGCGGATACCGAGTATGTGTCCAATATCTGTCCTTGTGGGTCTTGCAGCAGGTAGGTTTTACAGCCATGCAGTATGCCTGGTCTGCCGGCGCAGATACTGGCGGCGTGTTCGCCGCTGTCCAGTCCTTTACCGGCGGCCTCGACCCCGACCAGCTGCACAGCGGCATCGTTTTCAAAGCCGGCGAACAATCCCATGGCGTTGCTGCCGCCGCCGACACAAGCGATAACCTGGTCGGGCAAACTTCCGGTCTGTTCCAGACACTGCCGCCTGGCCTCGATACCGATGACCGACTGGAAATCCTTCACCAGACGCGGATAAGGATAAGGCCCAGCCACGGTGCCGATCAGGTAGAAGGTATCCTCGGGTCTAGCGCTCCAGTCGCGCAGGGCCTCGTTCATGGCGTCCTTCAAGGTGGCTGAGCCTTCGCTCACCTCGATTACCTTGGCACCCAGGGTTTGCATACGTTCCACATTGACTGCCTGGCGACGCACATCGCAGCTGCCCATGTATACCTCGCATTCCATCCCCAGCAATGCGGCCACGGTAGCGGTGGCCACCCCGTGCATGCCGGCGCCGGTCTCGGCGAT
>JAAZIY010000473.1 GCA_012800625.1 Lentisphaerota bacterium | reverse complement strand
TTTTGACCTCGAGCAGTCCCCAGAGCGAGGCGAGCAGCACGAAAGCGATTCCGGCCCAGACTCCCTGTTTGAGGCTGATGCTTAGCTGAGGCAGCTTGCTACCTAGTGCCAGCCGTAGCAAATATACCGTCAGGTTCCACAGGTCAACGGCCATCTGTGAGAAGCAGAACCAGAATAGCAGTGCCAACCACAGCCAGCCCAGGAGGCTCAGCCAGGGCAGTTGGTTTTTTCCCAGGAACAGCCGATGCCACAGCGGCAGCAGCGTCAGGCAGAGCATAAGGGCGGCGACCAGGGCGGAGGGCAGGGCGGCTCGCCGCCAAAATGCCAGGTGCAGGTGCGACCAGCTATAGATGCAGAAGCCTAGCACGCTGGCCAGGTAGAAAAACAGGAACATAGGTTTTATTCCACAATATTTATTATATGCAAGGGCAAGGTTTACACTTAGAGCCCAACCAAAAAGCTCATAACCCGAAAGGCTGTTAGTGGCGCCCCTACAGGGCGCCGCATTCGGGGGGGGGACTTTACCCAGGGTGGCGCTCGGCCTGTGGCCTCGCTTACCCTGGGCTATATTAGGTTGCCCCTTCGGGGCACCAAATGGACAGATTCTCACGAAAAAAAGAAATTTAAGCAGGAAATTTGCGTTTCCATGCTATTTCATCGATTTTTTCTGTTTTTTTGGATGAAGTCGTTTTGTTGAGAAATCTGAATTTGCAGTTTGTCTGCTTAATCAGCTTCCTCTTAGTGTTCATTAGTGTGTTTTAGTGGTTCAAAGGCTTTTTGGCCGGGGTCTAAGTTCTTGGTGTTTTAGAAAATCGCCTCTTCGGTATCGTTTCTGAATAGGTGCGCTTTAGGCATATATAGCGCCAGTTCTATGTCTTCGCCATAGCGCAGTTTGCGGAAGGGGTCTAGCTTGGCGATAAAACTGCTGTTGCCGCAGCTCAGATAGACATGCGTCTCGGCCCCCATTGGCTCGATGACCTCGATTTTGGCCTTGATGCGCGGCAATTTCGGGTCTTGCTCGGCCAGTTCCGAGCCGATGTTTTCCGGTCTCAGGCCGAAGCAGACGTCGGTCACGCCGGCCTGTTTGAGCTTTTGCTGCCAGGTCTCATCGCCAAGTTCCAGTTCGAAGCTGCCTTCATTAAAGAAGAATTTTCCGTTTTTTTCCAGCAGTCGACCTTCGAAGAAATTCATGGGTGGTGTTCCGATGAAACCTGCGACGAATTTATTATGCGGGTAGTTATATAGTGTGATCGGGTCTGCGACCTGTTGTATAATGCCGTCGCGCATGACGCAGATGCGGTCTCCCATGGTCATGGCCTCGACCTGGTCGTGCGTTACATATATCATGGTGCTTTGCAGGCGCTGGTGCAGGCGGCTGATTTCGGCGCGCATCTGCACGCGCATCTTAGCGTCCAGGTTGGAGAGCGGTTCGTCAAAGAGGAATGCTTTGGGTTGGCGCACAATTGCCCGTCCGACGGCGACTCGTTGTCTCTGTCCGCCGGAAAGATGCTTTGGTTTTCTTTGCAGGTAGTTTTCCTTAGGGTCATCCAGTCCCAGTATAGCGGCGGCTTCGCGCACGCGGCGGTCTATCTCGTCCTTTTTGAAGTGTCTCAGGCGCAGTCCAAAGGCCATGTTTTCGTAGACGCTCATATGCGGATAGAGGGCGTAGTTTTGGAAGACCATGGCGATATCGCGGTTTTTCGGCGGTATGTCATTGACCACGGTGCCGCCTATGCTGATAGTGCCGCCGGTGATCTCTTCGAGTCCGGCGATCATTCGCAGCGTGGTGGACTTACCGCAGCCCGAGGGGCCGACCAGGACCATGAATTCCTTGTCTTTGATCTCCAGGTTAACGTCCTTGACCGTAGGCTCCGGGTTGCCCGGATATGCTTTATATACATTGGAAAGCACTACTTCTGCCATGCCAGCTCCTTCAAACGATGCTCATATTGATATTTAGTTATAACGCCGGGAAGTCCGGTTTTATTGGACAGGAAGACACACGAAGACACACAAAGTCGAAGCAAGTCATCGCGTCTAAAATTAGAATTTCCGGCTGAAACTTCATATTATAAAATATCTTAGATTGGGCTTGCAAAGTATTTTTGCCGGC
>JAAZIY010000472.1 GCA_012800625.1 Lentisphaerota bacterium | reverse complement strand
TATGCTATTTCGTCGAGTTTTTCTGTTTTGTTGAGACAAAAACAGGTTGTTCGAAATCTTGTAATTGCAGTTTACCTGCTTAATCAGCTTCTTTTTTTGTGTCTTTTGTGGTTAATGGCTTTTTGGACGGGGTGCATCTTAGCCCCCGCCCAAAAAGAGGGGCGGCAGAGTTTGGACACGAAGACACACTAAGTCGCCTTCGTCTAAAAGAGGCATTGCGCCCAAAGATAATTTGTAGCGCCCCTACATGGCGCTGCGGTTGTGCAAGCTGAAGGTTTCCTGCGAGATCATGCCCTCGTCGAGCAGGTTGCGCAAGGCGCGCTCCATAGTGATCATGCCCTCGCGCATCGAGGTCTCCATCTGGGCGCGCAGCTGATGCGTCTTTTTTTCGCGGATCATGGCCTTCACCGCCAGGCTACCCAGGAGTATCTCGAAGACGGCGACGCGGCCGCCGCCGCGCTCCGGTTTGCGCGGCAGCAGGCGCTGCGAGATCACCGCGCTCAGCGAGGCGGCCAGCTGCGAGCGCACCTGTGACTGCTGGTCGGCAGGAAAAACATCGATAATGCGGTCTATGCTCTGGGTGACGTCGTTGGTATGCAAGGTTGCAAAGACCAGGTGTCCGGTTTCGGCGGCGGTCAGTGCAGCGGCTATGGTCTCCGGGTCTCGCATCTCGCCGATAAGGATGACGTCCGGCGCCTGGCGCAGCACATATTTGAGGGCGTTGCTGAAGCTCAGCGTATCGGCATTGACCTCGCGCTGCTCGATCAAGGCCTGATCATGCGGATGCACAAACTCGATGGGGTCCTCGATGGTGATCACGTGACAGGGGCGCTTGCGGTTAATCACCCCGACCAGAGCCGCCAAAGTGGTGGACTTGCCGTGCCCGGTAGGGCCGGTGACCAGAACCAAACCCTGCTGCAAATCGGCCAGGGAAACCAAAGCCTTAGGCAGACGCAAGGACTCGGGACTGGGGATGGCGGAGGCAATCAGCCTGAAAGCCGCAGCCACCCTGCCCTTCTGAAAAAAGCCGTTGACTCGGAAGCGCTGCTCGTCCTGCGCGCCGTCCCGGCTTACTCCGCGCAGGCTCAAGGCGAAATCGATCTCGCGCTGGCTTTCAAAGTCGGCGCGTTGTTTGGCGCTAAGCACGCTGTACAGCAGCTTTTGCGTGTCGGAGGCATTTAACACCGGCATGTCAAAGGGGCGCAGGCTGCCGTGCAGCCGCACCACGGGCGGCGAGTTGACCGTTAAAATCAGGTCTGAGGCGCCGTGTTTGATAGCATCGCGCAGCAGCTTTTTGATGCTCAGGCCCAGGTTGGCGTCTCCGGAATAGCCGTCAAAGGTGTCGGTTCCGGTGCGCATTCCCTGGCTGAGCAGCAGGAATTCGTCGCGGTTGTTGGCTGCCGCGGCGGCGGTTTCCAGGCTCACCTTGCCGGCTCCATACAAGTCCAGCAATGACTTGTTGAAGCTGATCATGCCGGCATGTGCGCCGCTGTTGAGCAGATCGGGGATATTGCTCAGGTCGCGTTTGGCGATCATGCGCCGGCCCAGCTCGGTGGCCACAAAAATCTCGAAGGCCGGCACGCGCTGTTCCGCCTCCGTACTGGGTAGTAGCCTCTGTGCCACAATGGCCTGCAATGCCAGGGAGAAGTCGAAACAGAGCTGTTCACGCTGGCCAGCGGGGAAGTAGTTCAGGATGCGCTCCAGGGTCTGCTGCACATCCACTGTATGTATAGTGGCTGCCACCAGATGGCCAGTGAGCGCGGCGGAAATGGCGGTGGCTATGGTCTCCTGGTCGCGCAATTCACCCACGATGATAACGTCCGGGTTCTGGCGCACCACGTGTCTGAGAGCATTGGCAAAGTCCAGGCTGTCGCTGCCTATCTCGCGCTGAGAAATCAGGGCCTTGGCATCCTCGTGGACGAACTCGATGGGGTCCTCCAGTGTGACGATGTGCTTGGCCAGGTTCTGATTGATGTGATTGACGATGGCGGCCAAAGTAGTGGTTTTACCGCAACCAGTTGCGCCGCAGACCAAAAGCAGGCCGCGGGGCAGCTCGGCAAGCTGGGCAAGCTGCGGAGGTATGCCCAGCTGAGCGAAGCTCAGGCAACCCGAGGGGACCTGGCGCACAGCCAGGTTGATCAGGCCGCGCTGAAAGGAGAGATTGAGGCGAAAACGCAGGCCTGATTCCAAGGAGATGCCCAGGTCTATGTCACGCTCGCGCTCGAGACGCTCCCAGGTGCGCAAAGGGAGATGAGCCTCAAAAAACTCGCGCAGCTCGGACTCCTGCAAGTCGTCCTGCTCCCCAGGCACAGCACAAATGCGGCCGGCAAGACGCATGGCCGGTGGACGCCCGACGCTCAAAAACAGGTCGGAGGCCCCCAAAACAGGCATGGATAAGCATAATTCTACAATGCGCATATATCAACCTTATTGCTAATCGCCGTTTAATCAACTCCCCTCAGCCGCCGGCAGAAAAGACCCAAATGTGGCAAGGTGGTTTTTTGGACACGAAGACACACGAAGTTAGACCGCGTCCAAAAAGGTCATAACGGCGAAAGGTCGTTAGTGGCGCCCCTACAGGGCGCCGGATTCGGGGG
>JAAZIY010000471.1 GCA_012800625.1 Lentisphaerota bacterium | reverse complement strand
TCCTCTTGGAAGGCGGAGGCGGTAAGGGCGATAATATGGGTTCTGCCGCTATTGTCCAGCTTGCGTATTTCCCGTATGGCGGTATATCCGTCCATAATCGGCATTTGTATATCCATAAAAATAAGGTCGAAGCGCTGTTGCCGGCACAGTTCCAGGGCCTCGCGTCCATTTTGCGCGGTTCTATAGGGCAGGCCTACGCTTTGGCAGATGGTTTCGAGCAAAAACAGGTTGGTCGGAGTGTCATCCACCAGCAAAGCCCAGTATTTCTTCAGCTCGGTGCGCGGTAAAATCACCTTATACAGCTCGGACATATAGACCTGCTCTTCGGGTTTGGCGGCTAGCACGCTCAGCGAAAAAGAGAAGCTGGAGCCTTCGCCGGGTCGGCTTTGCAGCTGCATCTGCCCGCCCATAAGCTTCACCAGCGACGAGGAGATGCTCAGCCCCAGGCCGCTGCCGCCGTAGCGCCGGGCCACCGAATCGTCGGCCTGCGCAAAGGGTTTAAAAAGCCGCTGCTGTATATTGAAGGGGATGCCCACGCCGCTGTCGCGCACGGCAAAGTCGAGCTTTAAATTGCAGGGGTCCTCTGCTTCAGGCCGGCAGAGCAGTTCGAGCACCACTTCGCCGCGTTCGGTGAATTTCACCGCATTATTGAGCAGGTTATCGAGAACCTGTCGCAGCCGTCCGGCATCCGCCCTGATGATTTGCGGCTTCTCGCCTTCATATTGCAGGAGCACCTTGACGCTTTTGCCCCGAGCCAGCTGTTTGGCTATGGCTACTCGCTCTTCGATAAAAGCGTGCAGGTCAAAAGCCACATCCTCGAGGCTCATTTTGCCGGCCTGGATTTTCGAGTAGTCCAGTATCTGGTTGATTACATGCATCAGGCTGCGCGCGCTCGAGTCGATGATGCGCAGATACTGTCTTTGCTGGTCATTTAGCGGGGTCTCGGCCAGATTGCCCAAAAAGCCCACCAGTCCATTGAGCGGCGTGCGTATCTCATGGCTCATGGAGGCAAAAAAGCTGTCCTTGCTTTGGCTTTCCTGTTGAAAGCGCTCGAAGCAGAAGGCCAGGGATTTTTCCAGGCTGTCGGCCAGGGGGGCTTCGCTGAGGCTTTCGGCGGCTTCGCCGCCCCTTGTCATCTCGCTGCCGCTGCCGCCAAAGTCCCTGCTCAAGGCCAGGTAATTAGTCAGCACTCGTCTTTGTTCTTGTTCCTGCCGGTATTTTTGCCATAGCAGGAAGCCTGTCAGTGCCACGGCGGCCAGCAGCCAGAGACTCAGCAGCAGGTACAGTTGTTTCAGGCTGGCCTGCGCTTCAATCCGGTTGAGCTGGTTGCGCTGGACTATCTTCTCGCGCATGGCCTCGACTATGGAGCTGCTTTTCTGCCAGGAGGTCTCGAAGCCGGCGCGCAGGTCCTGCATATAACTCTCCACCTGGCTCCAGTCCTTTTGCAGCAGCAGGATAAAGCTCTGCATTTGCTGGTCTTTGGGCGGACAGCTCTGTTTGAGCAGTTCGAACTGTTCGGCCAGATGGTCGCGCAGCTGCAGGCTGCTTGCTCGAGCCTGCTCCCTGGTCGGCGAGAAGCCGCGCAGGCTGCGCGCCGTCTCGAGCTGGCAGCTCAGCGCGCTGCCTATCTCGCTGGCGGTTTGACTGCATTGATTCAAGGCGAAGATGCGTTGCAGCCTGGCAGCGACAGCAAAAAGCAGGACAATGGAAAGCAAAACAAAACTAAGGCTGCATAATAATGCCAGGTCTGTTTTGAATTTCATCGCAAATAAATTTTGTTGGTTTAAACCCTGTACAAAAATTAATCAGGCCGGAATATGGACATTAGGGATTTTGCACACTAAGGCACACTAAGGCACACTAAGCTACAGCAATTTGCCTGGATATAGAAACTGCGGCTCTCAGAAGCAGAAGTTGACGATGGGGAAGAATGGCACGGTGGACTGGGTTACGATATTTATCAGCCCTACCTGAAAGCCGGTGAGAAACTCGCAATAGTTGAGCAGCCCAATCTGCAGGCCGCGATGCTCCAGCGCCGTGTTGAACAGACCGATCTCTAGTCCCTTGGAGATGCTTTCCACCGAGTTGAAAAGACTGATGCTCAG
>JAAZIY010000470.1 GCA_012800625.1 Lentisphaerota bacterium | reverse complement strand
CTGACGGCATCACCGCCTCGGCGCTGCTGGCCTCCATACTGCGCAAAAACGGCGCCAGGGTGGAATGCTATCTGCCGCATCGCATCGATGACGGCTACGGACTGACCGCCGAGTCCATCGCGCGCGCTGCCAAAGAAGGCTGCGCCCTCCTGCTTACAGTTGACTGCGGCATCACTAGCCATGAGGCGGCGGCAGCAGCAAAGAGCTGTGGACTGGACCTGATTATTACCGACCACCACACCCCGGACCTGGAGAAACTCAACGCCCTGGCCGTGGTGGACCCCAAGCTGCCCGGAGCGCCGCCGGAAACCCAGGAGCTTGCCGGCGTAGGCGTGGCATACAAGGTGGCGCAGGCATTTCTGAAGATGGGCAGAGAATACGGCTATGACTGCGATGAGAGTGAACTGCAACAGTGCCTGGACCTGGTGGCGCTGGGCACAGTCGCCGATATCGTCCCCCTGCTGCATGAAAACCGCATCCTGGTGCATGCCGGATTGCAAATCCTGGCCTCGCAACACAGACCGGGAATACATGCGCTCTGTGGTATCGCAGGCGTCAATGAAAGCCTGCAGACCTCTGACATCACCTATAGACTGGCGCCGAGAATCAATGCCACCGGAAGAATGGGAGACCCCACCGACGGGCTGCAGCTGCTCGAGGCCGAAAGCATCGTCGAGGCCAACCGCCTGGCCCGAAGCCTGGATGAACTGAATAAAAAACGACAGCTTATCGAAGAAGACGTGGTGCGCAATGCCGAGGAACAAATCAAGCGGCGCTACAACCTGGACTCGGCCAGGTCCATCGTGGTCTGGAACGACGGCTGGCATCAAGGCGTAGTAGGCATAGTCGCATCCAGACTGACCCGACGCTATCACCGCCCCTCAATCGTGCTCACCAGAGACAATAACGGGCAGTTCACCGGCTCGGCGCGCAGCATACGCAAGCTTAACCTGATCACCGTGCTCGACGAGTGCGCCGGCACGCTGTCGCGCTTCGGAGGGCACACCATGGCCGCAGGGCTGTCCTTGAACGAAGACAAGCTGGAAGAGTTCAGCGAACAGTTCGATGCCGCCGTGCAAAAAGCGCTGGGCATAGAATCGATGAAGCCGCTGCTCAATATCTGCGGCGAAGTCAGGCTCGATGAGCTGGACGAGGTCTTCTTCCAGGAACTGCAGATGCTCGAGCCTTTCGGCCACGGCAACCCGGAACCGGTGTTCTACAGCAGGCATGTCAGCGCCGACAAGCTGCTGCCGGCCGGCAGCAGCCACACCCGGGGAACAATGCGGGATGAAAGCGGTATGCATATGCAGTTTATCGCCTTTGGACGCCCGCCGGAAAGCTTCCCGCCGGCACCCTGGGACATAGTCTACTCGCCGCATATCAACCGCTATAATGGCTATGAGATACCACAGCTAAGGATACTCGACGTGGTAAGCTCGAGATGAAGTAAACTCCGCCCCCGAACGGAACACAGGGGGAAAAGCGCGGCAAAGCGGAAACTTGGACAAAAATCACACTAAGTATCCCCCGTCCAATTCCTAAAAAACAAAAACGGGCAGGCGCCGCATAAGACTTTAGTGTGCCTTCGTGTGACTTCGTGTCCAACTGGCTTTTTGGACGGGGTCTATCCAAGAATAAACCCCCGGCAGTGGACAATTTTATTGCCTATGAGTCGTTCTATATTTGCCCTCGCCTGAGGCTTGCTAACAGCTTTTTCCACCTGGAGGCCAAACATGAGCGTAGACAAGAAAAAATTCGCCCTGACTCTGCTTTTCGCCGGCAACCTGATTTTCTTCGCTAGCACATTTTATTTCATGCAGGACAACCAAAGCCTGCAGGAACAACTCAAGGACCTGAATGCAAACCGGGAAAAATTGCTGACTGAAACTGAAACCCTGCGCGGCGAAAATAAGCGTCTGCAAAACCGCCCCCAGGCCAGAGCCGAGGACGAGCGCTCTAAGCAACAGATAGAAAGCCTGGAAAGCCTGCTGGACCGGCGCGAAGAGGAGATAGCCGCCCTGCGCAGACAACTGCCGGGCCAGACCGAAGGGGGAGAGGCGGGACGGCGCGCTCAAAGAGGCGCAGACGCACAAAACCGCGGCAGAGGAAACCGTCAGCTTAGCCCAGAGCAAAGCGAAAGGATGCAGGCCAGACGCGAAGAAATGCAAAAAAGACTCGAAGAGCAAAGCGCCAAGCGCGAGTACTTCTTTAAAAACCTGGATGTAAGCCAGATGAGCGCTGAACAACGCGGGCAAATCAGCCGTTATCAAGAGCTGCTGGCGAACCAGGAAAACCTTTTCAATGCTCCCAGGAGCGAGGGACAAAGACCTGACTTTACCGAAATGATGCAGCGCGCCAACGAAATCGCCGAGCTTTCAGTGAGCGTTAAGGAAACTCTCTTGCAAAACCTGGCCAGACAGCTAGGAACTCCGGAGGAGAGCTTCAGCAATGAGGTCAAAGAGATCATGGAGCATACTACCAGCCGCGGCATAGCTGCCTTTGAAAGTGCATTCAGCCAGATAGAGGGTCTCGGCAGAACCGGCTCGGCCTCCAGAGGCGGCAGACGCCCCGCAGGCAGAAGACGCTGAACGGGCAACGATTCGAGGCTCACCAATACAGCCCTTTTTTGAACACGAAGTCACACGAAGGAACACCAAGGCTTTTCCGCATTTATTAGAGAAAGTATGATTGATGACTTTTATAGAGAATACACTGATAGATTATTTCGGCAGCAACGAGATGTGCCTGGCGCTCATCCTTAAAAATCACGGTGAGCGCTTACAGGTGCAGGGAGCCGACGGCAAAGTCAGCCGCATTAATCAAAAACTGGTGCTTGCCGAATACGGCAAGCTTGAAAAAGACCCGCTGCAGCAGCTGCCCGAAATTCTGTTGGCCATACAGGAAAAGCAGGCGGAAATCGACCTGCCTCTGCTCTGGGAAGAGCTGCTGCCCAAGGCCGGCGCCAAGCTGGACCTCTGCGAACTGAGCAAATGCTACTTCGGCAATGCCAATAAACACGAGCTTTCCGCCCTGGCCAGGGCATTGCTGGAAGACAGTCTGCTTTTTCAACGCCAGGGACAGCAGTTTATCCTGCGCAGCCGCGAGGAGGTGGCCGAACTCGAAGAGCTGCGCCGGCAGCGGGCCGAAAGAGCCGCGCGCAAGGAAAGACAAAAACTCTGGCTACAACAAACCATCGGCAGAGCAGACGCGCCCCCCGAAACAATCCCCGAGGAGGCGGAAATACTCTTGCAGCATTGCCACGAGTACCTGTTCAACGGCTTTAACAGCGACAGCATCAATCTGCTCAATGAGGTCTTTCCAAAACGCCCAGTGCGGCACAGCGCACTGGACCTGCTGAAAATATGCCGGCGACTGCCGCAAAATGCCGACGAGTTCCTCCTGGCCAACGGCATACATGCCGGATTCTCAGCCGAAGTAACCCGGAAAGCCGAAGAAATCGCCGCCCAGGACCAAAGCCGGGCCGCCTGGCAGCAGGGCTTGGACCTGAGCGACAAATTCATCTTCAGCATAGACGACCCGGAAACCGAGGAGATCGACGACGCCCTCTCGTTCAGGCGCGAAGGCAATCGGCGCTTCGTCGGCATACATCTTGCCGCCCCCATCAATTTTGTGCAAAAGGGCGACCTGCTCGATGAGGTGGCCGCCGAAAGGCCGCTGTCGCTATATCTGCCCAGCAGCACGGTCACCATGTTTCCCCCACAGATCAGCTGCGCGCTGGCCAGCCTGCAAGAGGGCTGCCTCAGACCCACGCTGAGCTTCGAGGTAGAGCTTAATGAACAAGGCGAAATACTGGACTGGAGCCTGCAGGCCGCCAAACTAAAAGTGAATAAAAGACTGAGCTTTGACCAGGTCGACCTGGCCCTGCAAAACCCGCCCCAAGACCAGCTCAGCGAAACCCTGCATGAACTCTTGGCGCTGGCTAATCAGCTCTGCCAAAAACGGGAAGAGGACGGCGCCGTCAGCCTGAACCGGCCAGAGCTGAAAATCAGGGTGAGGGACGGCGAAATATGCGTCAGCGAGGAAAACCAGGAAAGCGACAGCCATCAAATCGTGCGTGAATGCATGGTGCTGGCCAACTACCTGGCGGCAAAATATGCCCTGAGAAATGAAATACCCATCATTTATCGCGTGCAGGACCCGAGCAGCGAGCCGGTTAGAAGCCTGAAAGGATACGACCCGCTGGAGTTCGAGCTGATGGTGCGCAAGATGAAACGCACAAGGCTTTCAACTTACCCGCAACCACATTTCGGACTGGGCCTGGACCTCTATACCCAGGTCAGCGCCCCCATACGCCGCTATGCCGACCTGGTCATACAAAGACAGCTGGCCGCAAAGCTGCAAAATGAAAAAATACCATATACGCAAGAGGAATTATTCGCGGTACTGGACAATGTCGAAAAAACCGCCATGCGCAACCGCGGCCTGGAGCGGGAGGCCAAACGACACTGGCTGCTCGAATATCTGCGCCGTGAATATATGCAGAAGGAAATAGAGGCCACCGTCGTCAGGCAGGAAGGAAGCCTGGTACTGGCTGAACTGGACCGCTTCTATGAAAGAGGCGTGGTCATGACCAGGGAAAGACCGCAGCTGGGAGAAAGACTGAAGGTCAGAATCATCGAGGCCAATCCGCAAACCGGACGCCTGGGCATGGAAATGGCCTGAGCGCCTCTAATTTGCGCTGCCGCCGCTTGTCTTGCACACGAAGACACACGAAGACACACTAACGAGTAAACTCTGAAATAGTTAGTCCTCGTCCTGGGCTTCAGCCTGCTCGCGGGCAAAATCCTCCAGGGTTTTCTCTTCGTTAAGCAAGACTTTGAGCTTGTCCAGAGCCTGGTTCTGGATTTGTCTTACTCTTTCGCGGGTTCTTCCTATGGCTCGGCTGACCTCTTCAAGGGTCTGCGGCTTGCCGCCCTGCAAGCCAAAGCGCAGGTTAAGTATGTCTCTTTCCCGCTGTCCCAACAGAGCCACCAGCTGGTTCATGCGGCTCAGCGTCTCGTCATCCTGCACAATATCGTCAGGAGCGAAGGTCTTCTCGTCCGGAATTATATCCTTGAACTCGCCCTCGGCCCCGCTTTGTATAGGGTCGAATATCGAAATGGTCGAGGTCTTGCCCTGGCGCAAACCGACCACGGTGCGCTCAGTCAGATTGATTTCAGAGGCGATCTCCTTGTCAGTGGGCACCCGCCCCAGGCTTTGGCTCAAACGCGTCTTGGCGGACTGGATTTTGCCGATCTTGCTGGCCGATTGCACCGGTATGCGTATGGTCGGAGCCTGGTTGGCCAAAGCGCGGCGCATGGACTGCTTGATCCACCAGGCGGCGTAGCTGCTCAGCTTGGCTCCTTTGCACGGGTCGAATTTCTCCACCGCGCGCATCAAGCCTATATTGCCTTCAGATATCAGGTCCTGCAAAGGCAGCCCCATGCCCTTGAAATCGTGGGCTATCTTCACCACCAGCCGCAGATTGCTAATAATCAAGGATTCACGAGCCGCCATGTCCCCCCGGGCAATGCGCGTGGCCAGCTCGGCTTCCTCGTCTGGAGAAATCAGCTGATAACGCCCAATGCTCTCCATATATAATTTCATCGTGTCGCTGTCAGATATCATAAGCGCGTAAAAACCTCAAAGCTTCTTTATTTGACCCGCGCGCAGAGCACAGGCTAAGTCGTCAGAGTGATTCTGCTCGTCAATGGCAGGAAACAGGGCATTTTAACCCTGAACTAATAACAAAACAATAATATCATAGCTAAGCAGGGAAATTCAACTAAATTGCGCCATTAGCAGCAGCACAATCAAAAACCCGCCTATAGCCTGTAAGTAAGACTGGAAGACCGAGCAGGGCAGAAAACACCGAACAGCCTAAAGCAAAGCAGAGGAGACATTGCTCTGCCTTAGTGTCAAAAGCCTGCCGGATTAGCCTTGCAGACTAGGCCTAGCGCCGCTGCCGGGTTGCCATGCCTTGGGCGCCGCCGAATTTTTCTTCCACCTCGGCCAGCAGAGCCTCCATCTCAAGTCCGTCGGCTTCGAGCATATTTCTCAGTTTTACCAGAGCCTGGTTTTGTATCTGCCTCACCCGTTCACGGGTTCTTCCTATAGCGGCGGAGACTTGTTCCAGGGTTTTTGGCGCCTCGCCCGTCAAGCCGAAACGCAGGTCCAGGATCACCCTTTCACGCTCTTCGAGCTTGTCGGTCAGGCTCATCATATGGCTCAGCGTCTCGGCGTCCTGCACAATATCGTTGGGCGCGATGCTTTTCTCATCGGGCAGAATATCCTTCAGCTCGCCTTCCTCGCCGGGGTGAAATGGGGCTTGTATGGATACAGTGGTGGTGCGGCCCTGGCGCAAACCGCTAACGGTGCGCTCGGTCAAGTTGACCTCTTCGGATATCTCCTTGTCAGTAGGATCGCGCCCCAGTCGCTCCCTCAACCTTACCTTGGCAGCCTGGATTTTACTGATCTTGCTGGCTGACTGCACCGGAATCCTAATGGTGCGAGCCTGGTTTGCCAGGGCGCGGCGCATGGCCTGCTTGATCCACCAGGCCGCGTAGCTGCTTAGCTTCGCCCCCTTGGTCGGATCAAATTTCTCCACCGCACGCATCAAGCCTATATTGCCCTCGGAGATCAAGTCCAGCAAAGGCAGACCAAGCCCCTTGAAATCATGCGCTATCTTGACAACCAGGCGCAGATTGCTGCGTATCAGCTTCAAACGCGCCTCCGCATCACCCTGGGCTATCTTGATGGCAAGCTCACCCTCCTCCGCCGGAGTAACCAGAGAATACTTGCTTATATTCTGCATGTAAATTTTGAGGGTATCGTTATCAGATAGCATAATTTAACACCTGTAAAAAACAAGCCGCGGCCTGAAAATGGAGAACAAGCCAGAGAAACTATAATATAACGCATAAACAACAACTTTTATTGTGCTGTGGCCGAAACTTCTTGAAATCAATTTTACTTTGTCACTCGCCTGGCCAGCCGAGCCTGCCTGGTCATAACTGCGTCTTGCTGGCTAAAAGCCAAACTCGTTGCCAAGAGCATTTTTGCTCCGCTCCAATTGCAAAAAATCAAATATGCCTTATGTTTTCAGAATGCGTATCTTTTGCATTTCAACCTGAGAAAATCACTTCAAGGAGCAGCGCAACATGTCAAAACTAGCAATCAACGGCGGTGCCAAGAGCATTCCGGAACCTTTCGGGCGCAGGGGGCATTTTGCTCAGGAAGAGAAAGCCGCCGCCATGCGGCTTTTCGAGCAAAGCATTGCCAGCGGCGAGGCCTTTGGCTACAATGGCATTGAAGAGGAGAGCTTCGGCAAAGAATTTGCCGCTTTTTTAGGTGCGGGTTACGCAGACGGGGTCAACTCCGGCACCAACGCCGTGTTTGTCGCCTTGCGTGCCCTGGAGCTGCCGCCCTTTTCAGAAGTCGTGGTCAGCGCCATTACTGACCCAGGCGGCATTATGCCCATCGTGATGAACAGCTGCATCCCCATCGTGGCCGATACTGCTCCTGGACAGTACAACTGCGGCGTGAAAGAAATCGAAGCGGCACTGTCGCCGCTGACCAGTGCCATAGTCGTCGCGCATATAGGCGGAGAGCCGGCCGACATCGAAGGCATCATGAGCCTGGCTAATGCCAGAGGCATACCAGTGATCGAGGACTGCGCCCAGTCACACGCCGCCAGCATCAAGGGAAAAATGCTGGGAACCTTCGGCACATACGGAGCATTCTCGCTGATGTTCGGCAAACACTTCTGTACCGGTGGCCAGGGCGGCGCAGTGGTCTGCAACGACGAGGAACTCTACTGGCGCTGTCGTCGGGCCGCCGACCGCGGCAAGCCTTTTAATCTGCCCGAAGCCAACGGTAATGTCCTCTGCAGCCTGAACTGCAACCTGGATGAACTGGGAGCGGCAATAGGACGCGAACAACTCAAAAAACTGCCGCAAATCGTCGAAAACCGACGCAAATTCGCCGCCCTGCTAGCTGAAAAGATAAAAACGCTGGACTCCATAGAAATACCCGAACTGCTGCCTGGCGCAAAACACAGCTATTGGTGGTGGCGCCTGAAAGTCAGAGCCGACAGGCTCAGCTGTAGCAAAGATGATTTCTGCGCCGCCCTCATGGCCGAAGGCGTATCCATGAACCCGTCCTACGGAGCCGCCCTGCCCTTCCTCAGAGAATGGTTCCAAGACCGCCCCAACAAGCATCCCTGGAATAACCCGCTCTACAAAGGAGACCCGAAGCAGGAGTTCAGCTGTCCAAACGCAGTGGCCGTAACCCAGCAGTGCTTCAACCTCACCATATATGAAAGCTGGGGCGAAAAAGAAGCCGAATGCCTCGCCAAGGCCTTCGCCAAGGTCCACAACGCATACCGAAAATGATTCGCAACGCGCTGATGGCCGCGGGCCGCAAGCCAAGCCAAGCCAAGTGTGACTTAGTGTGACTTAGTGTGACTTAGTGTGACTTAGTGTGACTTAGTGTGACTTAGTGTGACTTAGTGTG
>JAAZIY010000469.1 GCA_012800625.1 Lentisphaerota bacterium | reverse complement strand
TTCTCAAGAAAAAATTGAAATTTCTGCAGGAAATTTGCGTTTTTATGCAATTTCATCGAGTTTTTCTGCTTTGTCCGGTTCCCTTTTCCCAACAAACCAAAACGGGCAAGCGGCTTATGCGGCGCCGCAGGCGCTGCATAAGCCCTTCGTGTGCTTTCGTGTCTCTTCGTGTCCCTTAGTGTCCTCCCCCTTCGTGTGCCTTTGTGGTTCAAGAGCTTTTTGAGCGGAGTTTAGATAAGCTCCATGGCCTCTTGCGCAATCATCAGCTCCTCATTGGTGGGGATGATTGCCGCAACCAGCTTCGAGCCAGGTTTGCTGATAACGCAATTTATCTGGCGTTTCTGGTTGGCCTCCTCGTCCAGCTCGCAGCCATAGGCTTCCAAGGCCGAAACTATCGCCTGGCGCGACAAGACACTATTTTCGCCTATGCCGCCGGTGAAAAGTATGGCCTCGGCGCCTCCCAGCAGCAGATGATAGCCGCCAATATAGACCAGGAGGCGGTGCACAAACAGGTCGAAGGCCTCCTGGGCATCAGTGTTGCCCTTGAGACGAGCCGCCTCGATGTCGCGCATGTCGCTGCTAACCCCGGAAACCCCTTGCAGACCGCTCTTTTTGTTAAGAATAACATCGACCTCGTCTACGGTGTAGCCATTTTTGATCAAGTGCAGCACCACTCCGGCGTCCAAAACCCCGCAGCGCGTACCCATGACCAGCCCCATGAGCGGGGTCATGCCCATGCTGGTGTCCAGCACTTTGCCGCCTTTCACGGCGGTGATGCTGCTGCCGTTGCCCAGATGGCAAACCAGCACGCGGGCAGTCTCCGGGTCAAGACCTAGAAAACGGCAGCCTTCATAATACACATATTTATGGCTGGTGCCGTGAAAACCGTATTTGCGAATGCTTAACTTGTTATAAAGGTTGCGCGGCAAGGCGTAGAGGTAGGCCTCGGGCTGCATGCTCTGATGAAAAGCGGTGTCGAACACAGCCACACCAGGCACACCAGGGAAAAAACCCTCGCAGGCCTCAATACCCTCCAGATTGGGAGGATTGTGCAGCGGTGCCAGGGCGGCGCATTGGCGAATGCCATCCTTCACCGTTTTATCGATCTTCACCGCCTTGGTGAAACGCTCGCCGCCGTGCACCACCCGGTGACCTATGGCCTCGACCTCGGTGAGGTTCTTGAGCACGCCTTGCTCCGGGTCGATCAGCTTGTAGCAAACCGCCTGCATGGCGCCGTTGTGGTTCACAATGCTAAGCACTTCCTCCGTGGGAGCCTCGCCGCAGCGCTGATAAATAAAACGCGGCGACTTCAGCCCTATGCGTTCAACCAGACCCTTGCACAGCACCGACTGGTCGCTCATGTTGAACATGGTGAATTTCAACGAGGAACTGCCGGCGTTAACCACAAGAACTTTCACAAACACCTCCAAAAAAAAATAAAGAACTCGGCGTATTTTCATACGCCAAAAGGTAATCTGACAAATATAATGGAGAATAAAATTTGTGCCAGTAACTTGCAGACAAAGCGAGAAAAACCGCGGCGCTGGCAGAGCAGGCCCGACAAGCAAAAAAAACGCCGGCGACGCGCTTAACGCTGCCGGCGTGATGCCTATTTTGGACACTAACACACACTAAGACACACCAAGTCACACCAAGGTTTTTTTAGGTTCAGTTTGCAAAGAATAAAGTTAGCGCCTATGGGCTTGCCGACAGGGCAAGGCTCAGACTTTCAATTTGCGCACATTCTCAGCCAGCTTGCGCCCGGCCCGGAATTTGACTACTTTGCGGGCCGGTATCTTCACTTCTTGCTCAGGCTTGTTAGGGTTGCGCCCGACGCGGGGCCTCTGCGTGATGATCTCAAACACACCAAATCCGCGCAGTTCAATATGACCACCCTTACTAAGCTCTTCGACAATGACATCTAAGGTCGCCTGCACGGCGTTAAAGGCCATCTGTTGAGTCATGCGGCTGCGGGCTGCCACGGCGAGGGCAATTTTGCGTTTGGTTAATGACATCTTGAAATTCTCCTTTTGACTGGCTGACAAGGGGTTATGGAATTGAAATGCTGACTGCTTTGCTAGGTCTCACCGCTGCTTTGATCTTGTCGACAATACAGCCGGGGACCAACTTATCAGTCAATAAAATCGCAATAGCGGAATTTTCCTCAGTGTTCCGGGGCGCGTGTATGTCCTCGATATTGATGCCTGCCTCGGCGCAGAAAGCGGTGATGCAGGCCAGCACGCCGGGACGGTCTGGATATTCTACTATAAGTATATTTCCCTGGGGCACCAGGTAGACGCGGTTGAAGTCGTCTATTCTGGTAATCATCAAGGTGTTTTCGGCAATGGTCCCGCGCAGGCTTACTTTGTTGGAGCCGGTTTCCAGGTCTATGGTCATGGCGTTGCCATAGCGCTTCCTTTCATCAACGCTGCGCGACTCGTAGTTGATGCCGCGCTCCTGCAAAAAGCTGTTGGCCTCTTCGGGAGCCTGCTGCGGGTCAAAATTATCGCACAGCGCCGAACTGATAGGGGCGATGAACCATTTGTCATAGCGTTTGAGGTCACCGTAAAAGCTGCATCTGATCTGGCTGATGGGGGTATATTTGCCGATAAGACAGCGCGCCACATAGGCCAGCTTGTAGGCCAGTTGCTGGAACTTGGCGTCCAGCCCGTCAGGCACACCCTTATTGACCACGAAGTTGGTGACGCTCTTCTCAAAGTAGTCGATGAGCTGCGTGGCACTGCGCCTGGCGGCTACGAAGTTGGCCTCTTGCGTATTGGCCCCCAGGTGCGGCAGCATAATGTCGGCAATATCGGCAACCGGCTTGGGGCCGGGCGCATCCTTGGCGTAAACATCGGTGCAGAAAAGCAGCTTTTTGTCAGCTTTTAATAGCCGTATGTCATCTTCGTTGACCACCGCGGCACGTGAACAGTTGATAAGTAGGCAGCCGGGCTTGACCTTGCCGAGCAGCCCAGCATTGATCATGCCGCGGGTCTCGTCGTTCTCGGGAAGATGCAAAGTGATGATGTCGGCATTGGCAAACAGAGTCTCCAAGTCCACCAGTTTGACATCCACCTCCTCTGCTTTGGCCGCTGAGATGATGGGGTCGTAGGCCAGCAGCTTCATTTCGAAGCCCGTCGAGCGCCTGGCCACCAGCTGGCCTATGTTGCCCAGGCCTACTATGCCCAGGGTCTTGCCGCTAAGCTCACGCCCCATGAATTTCTTTTTCTCCCAGCCACCGGCACGCGTGCTGTTGTCAGCTGGGATCAGATGCCGGTAAGCCGCCAGGGCCATGGCAAAAACCTCTTCGGCAACCGCGTTGGCGTTGGCCCCCGGCGTATTCATAACATCGATGTTCTTGCGCCTGGCATACTTGGTGTCAATCGAGTCGTAGCCCGCTCCGGCCCGCACTATGCAGCGCAGTCTTGGCAGCTTGTCAATGATCTCTGCGCCGATTTTCTCGCTGCGCACGATGAGTGCCTCACAGTCCTGGTTCGCGGCAATGAGGGCCTCCAGCGCGCTTTCGCTGTCCTGAACGACTTGGTAACCTTTGCTCTTCAGTGTCTCGGCGGCAACTGTGTCAAGCTTGGTGGGAATAAGTACCTTTTTCATGGCGGGATTAACCTGAGAAATCATAAAAGTTCCGTTCAAATAAAAATAAATGCGAAAACAGCCGCAGGGGATTTTCGCAGATAAAATGGCGTTCCGTTAGCAGATAGGCTTACTGTATTACAAATAAAGCACTTGTCAAGCTAAAGACATAAAGAAATTGACGGCAGAGACCTTAATGTGCCTTAGTGTTCAAATTCCCAGCAGCCCGGTTTTGACGGCGGCGCTATCTAGACCCCGTCCAAAAAGGTCATAACGCCGAAAAGCCCTTAGTGGCGCCCCTACAGGGCGCCGGGTTCGGGAGGGCTTTTACCCAGGGTGGCGCTCGGCTCCT
>JAAZIY010000468.1 GCA_012800625.1 Lentisphaerota bacterium | reverse complement strand
TTTCCCAACAAACCAAAACGGGCATAAGCCCTTAGTGTGCCTTCGTGTCTCTTCGTGTCCCTTAGTGTCCTCCCTCTTCGTGTGCCTTGGTGGCTCAAAGACTTTTTGGACGCGGTCTATATTAGCTATCTTTCAGCTGTGCCGTCGTTTTTTTGCGCTTCAATCTTTTATGTACGTGGCTCCGACCAAGAGAAGCCGCCTGTGGCGGCCGTTTTTTCCCCGCGAGCAGCTTTTTCAGCATGGCTCATTTATCGAGCACCGTGTTGATTTGCCCCTGGCCAAGCTGCCTGCGCCCTGCTCTCTTGTATTTTTCAGCGATCTGCACTGGAACTCGCAGGAAGAGCAACGTTATGATGCGCTTTTGCTTGCCTTGCAAAAAGAGCCGCCCGACTATCTGCTTTTCGGCGGAGACCTCTTTCTTTGCCTGGACCACGCCGCCTCAGCCTGGGATTGGCTGGGACAACTGCCCGCCCGGCTGGCCAAAATCGCCGTGCTGGGAAATCGTGAAAGCAAGGTATTCTGGCAAAAAACCTCATTTTGGCAAACACAGTACTCGCGCAGGGGTTTCAACTGCCTTGTCAATGAAAGCCTGGACCCGGGACCGCAGGCCCCCTTGTTTTTCGGCCTGGATGACTGCCGCTACGGCAGGCCCGAATGGCAGGCCTGCCGGGAATTAGAGCACTGCGACCGAGCGCTTATCACGCTCTCACACAATCCGGATGCCCTGGCGGAGGCCGGCTCAGGCTTCATCGGGCAATTGTGCTTCAGCGGGCATACGCATGGCGGTCAGATACGACTGCCGCTATGGGGGCCGCTATATACCTCCTCGCGCTACGGCTCGCAGTTTGTTTCCGGCTGGCGGCAACGCAATGACGGCTGCCTCTGTCATATATCCTGCGGCATAGGCGAGTCCGGCTACGGTCTGTTTAGACGGCGCTGGCGCTGCCCGCCGGAATTCACCAGGGTGAACCTGAAGCCGGCTTGAGCAAAGCCCAGCCAAGCCCCGGCCAAAAAAGTGGTCTAAAATACTCTAAGTCACCCGAAGTCACACCCAGTTTTGAAAGCATTTGGAAAGCTCTGCGCTTATGATTCTCCAAATTTGTCGCATTATCGTCAAGCTTCTTCTCACTCTGCGCTACCGTGTTCGCATAAGCGGCTTGGAGTCCTGTCTGCGCCGGGGCAAGCAAGGCATTATATTCATGCCCAATCACCCTGCCTTGATCGACCCCATCATCCTGTGCAGCATACTAATGGGCAAGTTTCACCTGCGCGCCCTGGTCAGCGAGCGCCAAGTACGCACTACTTTACTGAAATACTTCCACCGCCCCTTTCATATTTTGCAGATGCCCGACATAGGCGCGGCCGGGCGCTCCGGGCACGACATGGTGCTCAAACAGCTGCAGACCTGTGTTGAAGCCCTAAAAGCCGGTGACAACCTGCTTTTCTACCCAGCCGGAAGAATCTACCGCAGCAAATTCGAGAGCCTGCGCGGCAACGGCGGCGCGGCACGTATTCTTGAGGAGTATCCCGGAGCCAGAGTAGTGCTGGTGCGCAGCCGCGGCCTCTGGGGCAGCGATTTCAGCCGCGCCAAGGGATATCAAAGCCCATTCGGCCAAACCCTGATGTCGCACCTCAAGCATCTCCTGCTTAACGCTGTCTTTTTCGGCCCCAGACGGCAGGTTCACATAGAGCTGGTGGAAAAACCCGCTGACTTTCCCACTATACCGGACCGTGATACCTTGAACCGCTATCTGGAAGATTTCTACAACCAGGGCGCCGAAGGCAATACCTATATGCCCTATACTTGGTGTGAAAAAGGCGGCGCCAGGATACTTCCCGAACCGGAGGCATTTAGCGCCCCAGAGGATACCGCTAATGTGCCGGTAGAGCTAAGAGACCAGGTCTATGACAAACTTCGGGAAATGAGCGGCAAAAAAATCCTGCGCGACGGGGATTTTCTCGGCAACGACCTCGGCTTGGAGGGCAGCGCCATAAACGAGTTAACCCTGTGGCTGCAAACTGAGTACGAGCAGCCCCCCGGCAGCATTAGCAGCTTGAGCACGGTCGCCGGCCTGCTGTTGGCCGCCATGGGCGAAAGCAGTGCCAGCCTGCCGCTGCAAGAGGTGCCCATGCACTGGTTCCTGCCGGAGCGCCAAGATACCGTAAAGCTCGCCTCCGGCGAAAATATCTGCAGGCAATTTCTCGAAAATGTCTCACAGCAGCCGACGCGCGTCCTGCTGGCCGAGCAAGAACTAGGGGTTTTAACGCAGCGGCAGCTGCTTGTCCAGGCATTGACGCTGCGTCAAAGCCTGCAAGCCATTCCAGACAAACAGCTGGGGCTGCTCATGCCACCAGGCGCTCAGAGACTGGCCTGGTATCTGGCCTGCCTGTTGGATGCCAGGCTGCCGCTGCTCTTGGACACCCGCATAGACCTGGCTGATATCCGGCAAAACCTGCAAAAAGCCAAGGTAGAGCACATATTGAGCACTAGGCAATTTAGGCAAAATCTGAAAGGTGCAAGTGGGCAATTGGCTGAATTTGAGGATAAATTAATCTATGCCGAAGACCTGCAGGCCAAAAGCGGCGGCCTTGCCAAATTTTCAGCTCGCCTCCGAGCCGTTTTTTGTCTGCGTTCACTGTCTCGCTGGCAGCCCCATGAATACGCTGCCATGTTGCTCAATTGCGACAGTCCCGCAGCTGAATTCCAGGCCTTGACGCATGCCGAGCTGCTTGACGAATTGCGCCTTGCTTTGCAGAAGCTGCAACTGCGCCAGGATGACAGCCTGCTCTGCACCCTGCCCGGCAGCAGCAAAGCCGGCCTGCTGCTCGGCCTGCTAATGCCCCTCTGCAGCGGCCTGCGCCAGGTATATCATGCCGAAACCAGGGAAACCGAGCTCTTGCTGCGCCTGACAGCAGCTTACCGAATAAGCGTGCTGGCCGGAGACCGGCAAACCCTGGCAAATATGCTGCGCCGCGCAAGAGTAGCACAGCTGACCTCGCTGAGGCTACTGCTCTGCCACAATGAAAGCGAAGACCCAGAGCTGCTCGAGCTGGCCAGACAAAAATGCCCAGAGGCAAAAATAATCCCTTGCGCATAAGCGCTGCTTGCCTTGCTAAAACAGAGCATGCGGCGAAATAAACCACACTCGAAAAGTTAATAATGCAGGGTTTTGAACACTAAGACACACAAAGCCACACTAAGACACACTAAGTAACAGCAGGTTGCGTTTGTTTTCCATATATCACTCTAGAACAACCAAGATTTACTTCAGAGGTTTAAGGTGCCTGCATTAGACTTTTTACATAGCCCCAAGGGCAGGCTGTCTCTGGCACTCGTCATTTGGTTTCTGGTCATGCTGGGCCTGGGTACCGGCAACATCGGCAACCCGAATTTATGGTTTGACGAGGCCTTGCAGGTCTGGGCCTCCATGGGACAGGGGCATTACACAAATTATGACACCGCATTGGACCACTCGGTCCGGTCCGCACTCAAGGCCAATTACAGCAGTACTTGGGATCCGCCGGGTCTGAGCCTGTTGATGCACTTGCTCGGCAAAATCAGCCAGCAACTCTGGATTTTTCGCAGCCTCACCCTGTTTTTTATGTTTGCCGGTGCCTTCTTGCTAAGCCGACTTGCACTGCAATGGAGACCTCAACACCTGCTCTCTTATATTTCCGGTTTGATCCTGTTCGCCGCCAGCCTGCTCTGCCATTATGCCTTTGAAATCAGGCCCTATAGCATGGAGCTTTTGCATGCGCTGCTGGCTGTATACATAACCTGCAGCTTTGAAACCGACTGGAGCCGGAAGAAAACTCTTTTGCTGGGCACTCTGCTCGCCCTCTGCATGGCCTCACGCTATACCAGTGTTTTCCCCGCCCTACTTTGCGCCGGCCTGCTATTCATCAAATGCTTCTACGAGCCGGAGCAACCCAATGTTTTTGTCTTTCCCCGCAAAAAACTTGAAGCCTACCTGCTTTTGTTTTTTCCCAGCCTGGTCATTGGCCTGGCTCTGTGCTCGGGCCTGATACTGATAAAAAATTTACAGTGGAATATGGCCACTAACAATGATGCCTATCATTTGTTGTTTTTATCGGCGAACGCCCCTGGCGAGCTGTTTAACTGGGCCACCCTGCTGCTCTGGCTGCCTTTGCTGGCGCTACTGGCTTTGCGCTGGCTGCCACTGCGGCTCTTTCCAGAACTGGCGCGCAAATACGACGGCTTTGTCGTTTTTGTCCTGCTCTTCAATATCCTGCGCCTGCTCTTGGACTGGGCGCAGTACATACCCTACTCGCTCAGCTTCCGCTTCAATCTGCCCTGCCACGCCTTGCTCCTCTTCAGCTACATACCGCTGACACTGCTCATCTTCGAGTATTGCTCGCTAAAATACGAGGCCCACCCGCTAATTGAGCGACTGCAAACCCTGGGCGGCGCAGCACTGGTCTTGCTGATCCTCGTAAAAACTCTTGCTTTTACCCGCATAGACGAAGACCAAAGCATAGCCTACCTGAGCAGCCTGGAACCTGAGCCTGCCCCTAAAATACTGGCCGCCGTCAATACATATCCGGGACTGCGTTACGCCTTTGAATTAGGCGCGCTGCGGGAGCGCCGCCAATGGCGCGACAAGCTTTACTACTACGGCAGCAGGCAGCCGAAACACAAAGACTGGGTGGTGAGCCAAAAATTCGATTTTATCGGAGTGCAACGCGGCGGCATGAATGAAGAGTATTACCGGCTGGCGAAACAAAAACAGTATGACTATATCCTGGAAGGTCATGCAACCATGCGTGAAAGCGGCAAAAGACAAGGGTTTAGCACAGTCATTGTCAAGTTGAACTAAGCCACCCGCCGCAGGGCGGATAAATTGCCAAACGAGGTATGAAATGATGGTTAAACGACAAGAAATCTGTGATTTTCTCGATGATGTTTTTTCCTGGCTTGCACCCAGAGACGCATCCAACAACGGCATGCAGGTGCAGGGCAATGAGGATGTCGGCAAGATCGCCTTCGCTGTGGACGCCTGCCAGCGGGTCTTCGAGATGGCGGCAAAGCGCGGCGCCGATATGCTCATTGTACACCACGGCATCAGCTGGGGCGGGGGACTGAAACGCATCACCGACTACCATCAGTGGCGCCTAAAAACCCTGCTCGACGCCAATATCTCGCTGCTGGCTTACCACCTGCC
>JAAZIY010000467.1 GCA_012800625.1 Lentisphaerota bacterium | reverse complement strand
GACACGAAGAGACACGAAGGGCTTATACGGCGCCTGCGGCGCCGTATAAGCCGGTTGCCTGTTTTGGTTTGTTGGACGGCCGGTATGGGGCTGGTTTTCGGGGGATGAGGCACACGAAGGGGGAGGACACAAAGTCACACTAAGGCACACTAAGACACACTAAGGGCTTTCAGGCTTTTAGGTCTTCCTGGCGGCAGAGCAGCAACTCCAGCAGTATCAGCACTGCGAGCAAAGTGGCGCAGGCCAGCCATAAGCTGCCCTGCGGCGGGGGGTGCGAGGCGCTCTGCTGCCGGCTCTGCTCCTGGCTTTGCAGAAAACGTTGCAGGTCGGCGGTTTTAACGGTGGCGGGGTCGGACTCGCTGGGGTTCAGGTTGATTTCCAGGGCATATTCTCCCATGCGCGCCAATCCCGGGCGCGTGAGATCGGCTTCCTGGTCCAGTTCCATCAACGTGCCGTCCAGCGCCTTGATTTCCGGTGGTGTTTCGCCGCAGGCCAGGCGGATTTTGCCGGCTGCGTCATTAGTCAGGCTACTGCACAGTTCCCTTAGCATTGGCAGAAACGACTGGGTTAGGGGGAAGTCGCTCCATTTCAAGTTGAATGCGAATGAGAAGCTATAAAAATATCCTTCTCCATGCCTTCTTTCCAACAGCATGGCTTGTTTATCCAGGCTACGCAGCAGCACTTTTTCCTGACTGCTTTCTTTGAGCAGGGCATGTTTGCGTATATTGAACATAAAAAGATCGCTGCGGTTTTCCTCAGTGAACACTGCGGCCAGGGCGCAGTTTGGTTCCAGCCAGCCCAGCCCGAGGGCCTGTGCGTCGGCGTTTTCGCCGACCATGCCCTTGTACTGTATATCGGCCAGACCATGCTGTTTGAGGGCGTGCCAGCTTAGATTTGGCGCTGCGCCGGGGCAGTGCAGCAGTGCTCCGCCCTTTTGCATAAAGGCGAGCAGGGCGGCAAAATCATTGCTGCTCAGCCGTTCGGCGGCACCCAGCAGGAAGACCAGCTGCACCTGGTCCAGGCTGGCGGCGAAAAGCGCTTCGGCGGGCAGGGTTTGCACTTCGAAGCGTCCCGGCACGCCTTCTTGTTCAGCTTCGAGGGCGGTTTGCAGAAAATGCGCCGCCATACCCTGGTCCTGCTCGCTGTCGGCGAGCAGTAGCAGCACTTTTGCCGGGGGCGGGTCTTCGGCCCAGTAATAGTATTGGTCATCTGGCGCGAAGTCATCCTGGCTTAGGCTTGCCAGGCCGCGGCTGCGCTCCTCCTGCGGCTGTTCGAAGACGAAGCCCAGGCTAAGGTTTTGCCCTGCTGCGAGACTGATTTTCCGGCTTTGGCTGCTATTGCCCAGCTTCACGCTAAGCAGGCGTTCCTGCTGTTTGCCAGCGTAGTTGCGGCAATGCACCAGGACTCGCTTTCGCCCTCCGCCCAGGCTTTGGTATTGCACTTTGCTAATCGAGCAGTTCTGCCGGCTCGGCGCGGCTGCCGGCAGCAGGCGCAGCTGGATATCGACGGGTACCTGTGCGGCCTTCAGTTTCCAGTCGCCGCGTTGAAAGTCGCTGATGGCATACAGTCTTTTTTGTGCCGCGTCAGGAGAGAATGCCGCCAGCGCCTGCGGCAAGGCGCGCTCTGGCCTGCCGGCCAGGTAGCCCGGCTGCCAGGCGGCCAGCAGGGCTTGAATGTCGGCCTTGCCGGCGCCTAGGGGCAGGGACTGCAGGATGCTGGCATCATACAGCATAAGACCGCAGTGCCAGCCGTCAAGCTCGTCCAACTCGGCGGCAATCAGCTCTTTGGCGGTCTGCAGGCTGTTTTCGGCCTGCATGCTGGCCGAGCTGTCCAGCAGAAAAATAGCCTCTTTGCGCCTGCCGTCCTGATCTGCCGTCTTCTTTTTTTGCCAATATGGCTTTGCCATAATAAGCGCCAGCAGGGCGAAGATTAGCATGCGGCAGAGCAGCAGCAGCCAGTCTTGTAGGCGTTTGCGCCCTTCACGCGGCAGTTGGGCAAACTGCAGAAACCTAATGCTGGGGAAGAGCAGTCTTTTAGGACGCTGCCGGTTGAGCAGATGCAGCAGCAGCGGAGCAGCCAGAGCCAGCAGCCCCCAGAGAAAAAACGGATAGGTAAATGCGAGCATTAGAGCATGGCCTCCCTTTTATCCAGCCAGGCGGCCAGTAGTTCGCCTATATTGTCAGCAGTGCTGGCAAGCCGATAGTCACATTCCTCTTGCAGGCAGCTTTGACGCGTGTGTTCCAGAAAACGCTGCAGTCTTTGTTGATAACTTTGGCGTATAAGTCCGGCACTGGTGCTGATTTCACGATTACTTTCACTGTCGACGTAGCGCAGGGTTTGTCTAAAGGGCAGTGTAAGCTCATCCTCGTCAAGAATTTGGCAGAGCATGCTGTCATGCCCGGAAAGCCTGAAAGCCCCCAGCGCGGCGCCTAGCCGGGTCTCATAATGGTGGAAGTCGGAAAGCCAGACTATGAGGCTGCGGCGTTTCAAGGCATTGGCGACAAAGCGAAGTGCCAGCTCGTGATCGGTTTTGCCGCCGGCAGAGATGTGCTCCAGCGCGCTGAGCAGTGCGCCCAGGGAGCGCTCGCGGCTGCCTGGGCGGCTCAAAAGCTCTCTGTCAGAGTAGACGCAGATGCTGACCTGGTCGCCTTGTTTCTGCGCCAGGTAGGCGATGCAGGCAGCGATAATGGCGGCGTAGCGGAATTTGCTGCAGGCGGCAGTTTCACCCTGGTAGTTCATGGAGGCACTGGCGTCCAGCAGTATGGCGCAGCGCATATTGGTTTCCTGCTGGAATTGCTTGGTGTAGGCCTTGTCTTGACGTGCCAAAAGCTTCCAGTCCAAATATTTAAGCTCATCGCCAGCGACATATTCGCGGTACTGGAGGAATTCGCTGCCGCCGCCCAGGCAATGGCTGCGCTGCAAGCCGGCAAGCAGACCCTCCACTGCGAGGCGGGACAAAAGCTGATAGTCGTCAATGCGTGCTAAAAGACGCGGCGAGAGTAATTCTGAAAGGCTGGGCTTTGACATGTTTGCGGAAATATGTAAAATGCGGACAGGCGGAGTAATATAATGCCGCTATGACTTGGTTTTTTGACACACTAAAGCACACGAAGGAAAAGCAGGGGGTGCCTGCATCAATGTTCATGCTTGGGGCCGCCATTTTTCATGTGCGCCTCGGAGACATACATGTTTTTCAGCTGTATAAAGTTGGCTCTGACCGGCTCGAGCCGCAGCCGCCAGCCCCGCATCTGCTCTTCCAGATGGCGGAAACCCCGAAGCTCGCCGTTCACATAAAACCAGATTTGCTGTGAATTCACTGCGATTTCTATCTGCGTCCAGTCCAGTTCCCCATTGAGTTCAGCATGACCCAGCGGCATGATTTCTTCGCCAAGGCGCATCCTGACAAATAATTGATGGCTGCTTTTCAGGGCATAGAAGTCAAAGCCGGCTTTTTTGACGTCGTTTTCATCCAAGATGGCTATGGAGCTTGAGCGCTGGCCTTGCATACGCAGGTCAAAGCGCAGCGACTGTCCCGGCTCCAGGGTTTCTTTCAAGGCCAGGGCCTCCGCCTCGAAGGGTCCGAAGAGGCTGGGCTGCTCGCTGCCGGCGTCGCGTTGAAAGATGCGCCAGTTGTCCCGGTCGCCCTCCCAAAAAATCAGCGATATGGTTTTGGAGACGTAGTTAAGTTCCTTAAGCAGCTGGAGGTAGTATCTGAATTGCTGTAAAACCAGCGCGGTGACGAGGATTATCAGGCCGGCCAGCAGTCCGAGGAAAAAGCTGCGTTTGCGCCGCATGATTTTAGAGGGCAGTTTTTTCTGCTTGTCGGCGTAGTACAGGCTGAGATATTCGAGGTCTTCGAGCAGGCTGGCGTAATCAGAGTAGCGTTCATCCATGTCTGCCGTCCCCATTTTGGCGAGCAGCTTTAGCAGGCGGCGGTCGATTTTTTGGCGCTCGGGTCGAATTGGGGCGGGTATGTCGTTTTCGGCTTTCAGCAGCAGGCGCTCGTCGCGCTCGTGTCCGTCAAAAGGTGCCGCGCCGCTCAAAAGGTAGTATGCGGTAGCCGCCAGGGAATAAATGTCTGAGCGGAAGTCGACTTTTTCCGGACGGAATGCCTGTTCGGGCGACATGAATGCCGGGCTGCCAAAGAGCGCTTTGCCACTTTGCTGCGCCAGACTCTGCGCGCCGGCGGCGATGCCAAAGTCGCAGACCATGACGCGGTTGTCCGGCATCGAGAAAATCTCGGCGAAATTTTTGGGCGGCTGTGGCGAGTCGCGATAGATAAGGAGGTTGTCCGGCTTCAGGTCTCGATGTATATATCCTTTGGCCTGCACATATGCCAGGGCTTTTACCACTTGCAGCAATATTTCCACCACCATGTCTTCGGGCAGCGGTCCCAGGCGCAGCATCAGGTCGCGGGCCGTCAGCCGTCCGGGCACATATTCCATAATGACGAAGACGCCGTTCTGGTCGCTCAAGACATCGTGACAGGTTACGATGTTGGGGTGGCTTAGTGCGCCCAGGGTGAGGGCCTCTTGAGTCAGCGAGGCGATAAATCGCGGGTTTTGGGCATATTTAGGATTGATGACCTTGACGGCGACCAGGCGTTCCAGGTTGTTTTGTCTGGCCAGGTAGACCGTGCCCATGCCGCCGGCGCCCAGCACGGAAAGCAGTTTGAAGCCAGGCACCTGTATGGCAGCCAGCTCGCTGTTCAAGGCATCAGCAGCCTGGCCTTCGCCGTCGCCACCCTGGGGCATGGGCACGGTCTCATTGTCTACCGAAGCAGAATTTCTCTGCGGCGGCGGTTTTTTATTCAGGTTCTCGCCAGGCATAGGCTCGAGGCAGTGAGTTGAAAATTGATGTGCGGGTGGAAAGCGGCTAGGGTCTGCAAGGCTAGATAGACCGCGTCCAAAAAGCTCTTGAACGACAAAGGCACACGAAGGGGGAGGACACTAAGGGACACGAAGAGACACGAAGGCACACGAAGGGCTTATGCGGCGCCACAGGCGCCGCATAAGCCGCTTGCCGGTTTAAGACAAACTGTGAGCCGGCAGGCACAAAGAACGCAGTTCTGATTTAAGTATAAGACTGAAAAAGGCGGTTTGCAAGTCAAAATTTGGCCACAGGGTATCCCTGTGGTCAGTCTTGTTGCTACATTGGCGCTGTGGAGTTGAGGGTGTCCAGCCCGGCCAAAAAGGCGGGCGGCAAGATTTTGGACACGAAGACACACGAAGCTGCACTAAACTATTCTCTGCCTTCGAAGAAGCGCAGTATTTTGCGCAGTTGTCTTTTGCTTTTCGGGTTCAGTTTTTTTTCTTGTCTGTACTGCAAAAAGAAGCGCAGCCTCTCGGTCTTGCTCAGCATTTTTTTGCCGATTTTATCCAGGCAAGCCAGGTCTTTTACAATTCTATAAGGCATAAAAGGCCAGACCCAGAATCGTCCGTCGGGGCAGTCAATGAAGTAAACCTGCGCCTCATCTCCTTCTTTGACGAGGATATTGCGCCATTTCAGGTCGCCATGCGCGAAGTTGCGTTTGTGCATGCTGCGGCAGGCGCTGGCCAGCTGGGAGCTGACTTTGTGCAGCCATTGCGCGTCGTCAAACTGCTGAGGACGCAGTTCGGCCCATTGCACCAGGTCCAAAGTCTGCTCTATGGGTTCGGTGACTAATGCCGCCCGCCTAAAAATCCCAAAACGCTTTTGCAGTGCAAAAGCCAGCACGCGGGGGCAGGGCATGCCCCAGGAAGCGAAGCGACGCAGATTGAGATACTCGCTCTCCAGCCGCGAGCGCCCCAGCCAGCGCCGCAGCCGTTTGCCGCCGCGATTGGAAAGCTTAACGTAGTACTTTTGTCCTTCAAGCTCGACCAGCAGCATACGGCTGCATCTGCCGCTGCTGACTTCGAGGCCGGAAAGCGAGAAAATACCGTCAAGGCTACTGAAACATGAGGCGCAGGAGGCCGCGCGCAGTTTTTTGTCTAGCCAAATAATGAGCATGCCAAAACAAGGTCCTTGAAAATGCGAGATGGTTCCCGCAACTGATGTCAATACGGGAGCAAGCATAAGTTAATGCCGCAAGGTAAAAAAACCGAAAAACCTGCGTTGGCAGCGACAGGGGCGCCGGGAGACGCTTTTGCATAAAAAATAAAAACGCAGACAGTAGCCAAAAAAAACGCCCAGCGGCAGCATGAAAAGCCGGATACTGACTTGCATAGTCCTGAAGCCATGCTATATTTTCCTTTCACCGTTAAAAACCATTGCGTTTAGGCGCCGTTTTTTTGTAAGCTTGGGATGGTAGCTCAGTCGGTAGCAGCACCGCACTTTTAATGCGGGGGTCCCGGGTTCGAGTCCCGGCCATCCCACCAGCTTCAGCTTACATTTGCACTGGTTCCAAACCACCTTCAAGAGTATAATCCAGAGAATGATATTGAGGCACTCAAATGAGTAGAGTATGTGAGATTTGCGGCAAGCACAAGGCTTTTGGCGGACATATCACCCGCCGCGGTCTGGCCAAGAAAAAAGGCGGTATCGGTATGCACGTGGTGAAAAACACCAGGCGCACCTTCTCGCCAAACCTGAAAAGCGTGCGTGCCCTGGTCAATGGCGGCGTGAAACGCGTCAAGGTCTGTACTGCTTGTATACGTTCCGAAAAAATCGTCAAGGCCTGAGATTTTGTTTACTGGGCTACATGATGCTGAAACCACTCCGGGTGTTTGCTGAAAAAGTTGAACATGCTTTGGAGCTAACTGCTTTGAAGGCGGACATGGCTAGGTCTATGTCCGTCTTTTTCTTTGAAAGGTGCTTGCCATGCTAAACAGGAGGCCGAACCCATTAAGCGCGCTGGAGGCAACTGCGGCGTATGTGGCGCCCTCGATCCTGGCCGCCGACTTCGCCAACCTGGGGGCGGCGGTGGCGCAGCTTGAAGACGCCGGCGCAGACATTGTGCATGTCGATGTTATGGACGGGCATTTCGTGCCCAACTTGTCCCTGGGGCCAGCCATCGTAAAGGCACTGCGCTCTTATTCAAACCTGCCCTTTGACGTGCACCTGATGCTCTCGCAGCCCTACAAGTATATCGAGGCTTTTGCCCAGGCCGGGGCCGACCATATCACTGTGCATGTGGAGAGCGAGGGAGCCATTGCCTGCACTCTCGAGCAGATCAAGGCGCTGGGCTGCTCGGCGGGACTCTCGCTGCGCCCGGGCACGCCGGCCTCCAGCCTCCGGCCATATATGCAGATGCTCGACCTGGTTCTGGTCATGAGTGTCGAGCCAGGTTTCGGCGGTCAGTCCTTCATGGCTGAGCAAGTTGACAAAATGAGGGAAATCAGTGCCATGATCGCCGCGAGCAAACGCAATATACACCTCGAAGTTGACGGCGGCATAGACGCCTCCAACGCCTCCCTGGTGAGACAGGCCGGCTGCAATATGCTGGTGGCCGGCAGCAGCGTGTTCAATAACCCCCTGGGCTTGAAAAAAGCCATTCAGACTTTGCAGTGACGCAGAGCCAGCCGGAATGCTGTGGCTTATTGCCCTGCTGTAGATGTCATTCAACCGGTTTTTAGCCGCGACAAATTTCCGCGTTTTAGTAAGGAAGGTCCTCAGAGATGATCATATCGCATTTCAACCGCTACTTTGAAAAGCACGGTCGCAAGACATATATCGTGCTTGGCGTGATTATCAGCCTGATGTTCGTCGTTTTTGTCACTCCCGGCGATGTGTTTAGCGGGCGGCGTGGCGGCGGCAACGACTTTGGCAGCATGTACGGCAAAAAGCTGCGCCGGCAGTACGTGGTCAAAAAAATGGCCGAGACCCAGGTAGGCATAGGCCTGCGCTATCCGCAGGCCATGGGACAGGACCTGGGAACCGAGATGATCTTTCATGAGACCCTCAACCGCCTGCGCATTCTGCACGAGGCCAAAAAAAGGAATCTCGACAATATCACTGAGGATGAGCTGCGCAAAAGCATACATAGCAATGTCTTTTTTCAAGACCAGGGCAAATTCTCCCTGGAGTACTTTCAGCGCTTCAAAGAAAACTATTTGAGTCCCAGGGGTTTGACGGCGACTGACTTTGACCGCATCGTCAAGGAAAACCTGATTATCGAGCGTCTTGAGGAGCAGATCACTGCCTCCGCGCAGGTCGATGAGGCCGAGGTGGCCGGCTATGTCGAAAAATATAAGGTGCAGTATGCCGAGTTTCACAGCGATAACAGCCGGGAGCCGGCTTTCGCCGCAGAGGAAATCGAGGCCTTCTTTGCCAATCGTAGCGACGAGTTGAGCCTGCCTGACGGCAAATCTGCAGTCATTGCCACTTTCGACACTGCTACTTTGCTGTCGCAACTGGATAAGGGCTCGCTCGATGAGGCCTTGAAACAACGTCTGGAGCCAGCTCAGGCGGACCTGCAAGCGCAGTATGACAACTTCAAGGAGCGTGTCTACAAGGATAAGAGCTTCGAGTCGGTCGAGCCCGATATACGCCGCAACCTGCGCCTGCGCAATATTCGCGCCCTGCTCGAAGAAAAAGCCCAGGCATTGCGCGAAAAATTTGCCGAAAACGTGAAGGACGAGTCGCATGCTGAACGCCTGCAGCGTTTTCGCCATGAGGCTGAGAAGCTCGGCGCCAAGCTGCTGCAGAGCGGTTTTGTCACTGGCAGCGACGTGATCCCCGGCTTCCCGGGCAATCAGGCCAATCTGGCCGCCTCGATACGCAACCTGAGCCAGCCCGGGCAGGTTGGCAGCCTGGCCTACTCCGCCGCCGGCATATCGGTGGCTTGCCTGAACGAGGTGCAGCCCACCGCATTGCCGGCGCAAGTGAATGATGAAGTGCGCAAAATGATCGTGGATCTGCTGCTTAGCGAAAAAGCGCTGGCCTTCTATAAGGAGAAAATCGCGCCTTTTGCCGAAATCGCCCCGACCGTAAATGAGCGTCGGGAATTGACCAGGCCGGCTTTGGATGAAATCCATAAGGACAG
>JAAZIY010000466.1 GCA_012800625.1 Lentisphaerota bacterium | reverse complement strand
TAAGTTAGCGCCAATAGGCACTGAGCCTGTGCTACGAATATATGTGCCCCATAGAAAAACCAGGAAGGGCTGCGATGATGCAAGACAAACGTTTTGATGTGATTTTAGGCATAGATATGGAGACCGACATAGGCAGTTACACCGACCGTTACGAGGGTGTGCGCCACGGTACTCCCAAGCTGCTGGACTTGCTGCGCCGCCAGCAGGCCCAGGCGACTTTTTTCTGGACCGGCCATGCCGCCGTCAACAACCCGGAAACCCTGAGGGCCAGCGAGCGGGAGGGACATGAAACCGGCTGCCACGGGCTGTATCATGAAACCCTGGGCGACCCCTTGTTCCCGCTGCCCAATAACTGGCCGGTTTGCAGCTTCGAGGTCGAGGGGCGCATACGCGAAGGAACACGCCTGGTAGCCGAGGTGGCCGCTAAAACGCCGCGCAGCTTCCGCTGCCCCAGACTCTGGGGCAGCAATACCGTCGTGCAAGTGCTGGAAAAACTCGGCTACCTCGCAGACGCATCGCTGCCGCTGTTCTTCTATCGCACCATGCTTAGCGCATATCATCCCGATCCGGAGGACTGGACCAGGGCCGGCAATATGAAGCTGCTTGAAATACCCAATTTCTGCGACCTGGAAATGGAGAGCGAGGACCCCTGGAACCGCGACCGCGACCAGTGGCCGCTGTTTCGCACCGAGGGAAGCGAGTTCCTCTTAAATAAAATCCGCTCGTTTATAAAATATGTCGAGGCCCGCGGGGTGCGTCCTCTGCTTTGCTTTTATTTCCATCCCTGGGAGTTTCACGAGATGCCCCAGGGCGCATTGGACTTTGGCGAGGCCTGGGTGACGCCTAAGCCTTTTATTACAAAAAACTGCGGCGCAGTGGCCTTGCAGGAGTTTGAAAAACTGCTGCAGGGACTCAAACAGCTGGGCGGAGGCTTCAAAACCTGCGAGCAGCTCGCGCTACAATATGCGGCAAATAAATAAACCCGGCTCAAATAGGGAGCCGGACAGAATTTTGGACACTAAGACACACAAAGCCACACTAAGACACACTAAGACGAACTTAGTGTGTCTTAGTGTCCAAACCCCCGTCCGATTGGCTTTCTTGGACGGGGGCTAATATATACTGGGCCGCCGGCTTATTTCCATTTATAGACCAGTTTGGCGAAGTAGGTGGTGTCCATATGCTTGGCGCCTTCGGATACCCAGTTGTTATACTCGTTGGAGATGCCCAGGCGCAGGCTCAGGGGCTTGGAGAAGAGCAGGGGGATATCCAGCGCGCTTTCATGATAGAGGCGGTAGTCGTCATAGTCGTTCAGGCCCGGCGTATAGGTCAGGTCGCTGACCAGGGTGCCCCACTCGTCGATTTGGCGCTCGTAGTGCAGGTTGAGGTCCAGCCCGTAGGAGTTGTCCGAATCGCCGTCCTCATATTCTTTGCGCAGGACACTGGCACCGATGCGCAGGCGCAGCTCCGTGGTTTCCTCTTTGAAGAAGAAGTAGCCATAACCTGCGACCAGTTGTTTGCGCCACTCCAGGCCGCTATACTTGTCCTTTTCGATTTCGCCGCGCACGAACCAGGAGTTGAGGGTCTGCGCGATGCTGTGCTCATAGTCGAAGCCGCCGCGGTAGGCCTTCTCATTGGTATTGCTGTTTTCGCGCGCGTAGCCGCCGTTAAGATAGAGCAGCAGGCGGTCTTCCGGTCCGCTCAGCGTGGTTTTCAGTCCGGCGCCGCCGCTGAACTTCTCGGTGTTGCCGGTTTTGCCGGCCATATCGACAAAGGCCTCGCCCGACCAGGTTCTTCCCTGGGGTGGCTCCGGCAGAGTGGGGTCAACCTGGTTTTCACCCCAGAGCGCTTTCAGGTTCTGCAAAGCGAAGGAGCCGCTCTGGCCGGAGACCAGCAACTGCCCGTCGGCTCCGGGCAGCAGGCGACCCGAGACCCGCTGCTCGTCTTGCGTTAGCGCATGAAAGCTGCCTTCGGTCTCGATTCTCAGTATCTGGCTCTGGTCCAGCTGCAATTCACCGGCCGAGGTGCTTTTCAGGCTGACTTTGCCATCGAGCAGCTGTCCCAGCTCGCCCACCAGCACACTGCCATCAAGCAGCCAGACCTTGTCGGCCCGAAGCACAGAAACCGCCAACAGCAGGCTAAAAGTCAGTAGTAGTCTTTTTAACATGATCAACAATCCTTTCTCTGTGAAACAAAATTTATCGCAAACGACGCGTAAAGCAAATAATATAGCCCAATAATAAAAACCGACTATGGGGCAAGACATAGTTTTAGACCAGGTTCACAAAGCTGATTCGTGTGACTTCATGTGTCTTCGTGTCTCTTAGTGTCTCTTAGTATCTGTTAGTGTCCTCCCACTTCGTACGCCTTTGTGGTTCATGGGCTTTTTGGACGCGGTCTAGGTCAGGCCCTGCTTCCTTCATGACTTTATCTGCTATATTATGCATATTAGGTTTACAGAAGTTAACCCGCCACAACTCAAGCGTAGAGGCAGTATGATAAAAATCGAGTTTCCCTTTCACGGGGCGGTATTGCAGCACCGCCACGGCTTGCAGACCGACGAAGGACTACATATCGAGGTGCAAGGATATGCGCCGCTGGAGGCGCAGGTCAAGGTCAATGGCGTCGAGGCGCGACGCAAGGGAGAGCGCTTTTTTGCGCCGCTGACACTAAGCGCCTTCCGCAATGAGGTCTGCGCTTCCTGTCAGTCGCTGCAGGGCGGTGGCGAACACCGCATCGAGGTGGTCTGGCACAAGGAGTCGCGCAAAAGATGCCGGGTCTCGATTGACGACAATATATACTTCCTGCGCGAGCTTTGGCGTCATAAGCCCAAGGATATTTTTGAAAACCACTACTTGGCCATTTTGCGCCGGCTGCAGCAAAAATACGGCAGCAAATTCTCCTGCAACCTATTTTATTCCACTCCGGAGCATGATTTCGACTTGTCGCAGATGCCGGATTGCTGGAAAAGCCAGTTTGAGGACAACTCCGATTGGCTGAAATTCACCTTTCATGCCAAAAACGAGTTTCCCGACCGGCCATATCAGTTTGCCGGCGCCGAGGAGCTGCTCGCCGACCTGAACCAGGTTCGCGAGCAGGTGCTGCGTTTTGCCGGCCCGAATTGCTACTGCGTGCCTACTATACTGCACTGGGGGCAATTGCCTGCCGGCCTATATAAAACCATGTACGAGCAAGGCATACGGGTGCTCAGCGGATACTTCGTCAAAAGCGGACTGGGCTACGACGTTAACTACAGTATGGACGAGCTGCGCAGCAACTACCTGAGCAACCATGACGCGCTGATGGATATGGACAGCGGACTTTGTTTCAGCCGCGTGGACATGGTGATCAATGATACGCCATTGCCGGAAATCGTCCCCAGGCTTACAGAATGCATGATGGACAAGGACAATGCCGAGTTCATGGACCTGCTTACGCACGAGCAGTACTTCTGGCCCTTCTATTTCAACTACGTGCCCGACCACGAACAGCGCATGGCCGCAGCCTTCGAGTTCCTCGCCGAACATGACTACGAGCCAGTCTGGATGCATGAAGGCTTTATGGGAATCTAAAGCCAAAGAAGCTGAGCTCCCGCTGCGCCTTCGTGTCCCTTCGTGTCTCTTTGTGTTCCTTCGTGCCTCTTCGTGTCCCTTCGTGTCCTCCCCCTAAATTAACCAGCTAGAGAAGGAGTAGCACTGATGCAGATAAAACTGGGTTTCCACGGCGCCACCGGCAATGTCACCGGCTCGCGTTACTGCCTTAAGGCTAATGGTAAAAATATCGTTATCGACTGCGGGCTTTTCCAGGAGCATGACTTGAAGGCGAGAAACTGGGATGATTTCTCCATTCACCCCAGCAAAATCGATGCCATCGTCCTCACTCATGCGCATCTAGACCACTGCGGCCTGCTGCCAAAAATGGTGCGCGAGGGTTTCAGAGGCAAGATATATTGCAATAGCGCCACCGCTGAAATCGCTAAAATCGTCCTGCTCGACAGTGCCCGCATCAATCAGGAAGACGCCGATTTCAAGAGAAGACGCCATGAAAGGGAAAACCGGCAGCCCAAGTATCCTGACATCCCTTTGTATACTGAAGAAGACGCCCTGGCTACATTCCCGCTCTTCTTTGTCTGGAACCAAAAACGCCCGCTTAACATAGGCGAGGGACTAGAGCTGGAATTTATCGAGGTGGCACATATACTCGGAGCTAGCTCGATACGCATCACCGTCACCCAGGGCGAGGAAAAACGCAGCATCGTCTTCTCCGGCGACATCGGGCGCTGGGACATGCCCATATTGCGCGACCCCTCTGCGATAGGGCAGGCCGACTACGTCGTCACCGAATCAACCTATGGCGACCGCGAACACGGCCCGCAGAAGGATATCGCCTCGGACCTGGCGCGCATCGTTATGCAAACCCGGGAGGCCGGCGGCAACCTGCTTATCCCCAGCTTTGCTATAGAGCGCACGCAGGAGCTGGTCTTTTTCCTCTCGCAATTGCTCTATGAAGACCGCATTCCGCATCTGCGCATCTTTGTCGACAGCCCCATGGCCATCAAGGTGGGCAAGGTGTTCAAACATCATCCGCACCTGTTTGACGACGAAGCCAGAAAGCTAATGCGCAACTACCGGGCCAGCAATATCACCCTCACGCGCAGCGTCGCTGACTCCAAGTCCATCAACCATATACGCGGAACCGCCATTATTATCGCCGGCTCTGGCATGTGTACGGGCGGACGCATCAAACATCACTTGGTGACCAATATCGAGCGCCCGGAAAGCACCGTCCTCTTCGTCGGATACCAGGCGCAGAATACCCTGGGCAGGCTGATTGTAGACGGAAAAGAGGAGGTGCGCATACTGGGCGAGATGTACCAGGTCAAGGCCAGGGTGGAAAAACTCAGCGGCTTCTCGGCGCATGCCGATAAAATCGAGCTTATGCGCTGGCTGGACAGCATCAGCAACACACCGAGACGCGTCTTTGTCACGCACGGCGAACCCAAGGCAGCCAAGGCGCATGCCGAGAATATCCGCAGCCAAAAAGGCTGGCAGGTCGAAATCCCCCAGTACCACCAGGAATACATCCTGGACTAACCCTGCTCTAGCAAGAATTTGGACACTAAGACACACTAAGACACACTAAAACACACTAAGACGCACTAATTTATCGGAGACTTTTTGTGATCAAGTTTATTCATCAAGGCAGCACCTACCAGATGCAGATAGAAAATGGCCTTGATCTGCAACAAATACTGCATCTGGACGAGGCTATCTGGGTGGCTATGAGCGCCCCCGCGGACGCCTTTCAGTGTGATGAGCGCTTTCTGCAGTTTGTTGAGTCCGACAACAATGGGCAGATAGGCAGCGAGGAGCTTAAGCAGGCCATTACCTGGCTCTTGCAGCAGCTGCCCGACCATGCCGCCATCACCAAGGAGTTTGACGGTAAAATCAAGCTGGCGGATATCTGCACTGATAACCCAGACGGTAAAAAACTGGTCGATTCCGCCAAATATATCCTGAATGATTTGGGTGAAAGCGAGCAGGATAGCATTACTCTCGAGTGCATACGCAAATTCCAGGGCATAGTGCGCAACCGACCGCTGAACGGCGACGGCGTGCTCTCGCTGAATTCAGCCAAGGCCTCGAAGCTGCCGCTCATGCAGCAGTTCCTCAAAGATGCCATCGCAGCCACCGGAGGCAGCCCGGATGTGGACGGCAGCCAGGGAGTCAATGCCGCCCAGGTCAATCAGTTTCTCGATGCCGTGCCGGAGTTCCTGCAATGGCAGCAAATGGCCTGCATCCCGGAAGGCGAAGAACGCAGCGACATTATGACGTTGGGGGAAAATACCCCAGCGCTATATAAGCTGTTAAATGAAAATGCCGAACAGGTCGAGCATTTTTTCCGTCTCTGTAAGCTGCTTGCCTTTGATGCGCGTATTAGCGACAAGAGCCTGGGCAGCGCCGCCAAGGTGCAGGCTTTTGACCCCGCCAAGAGCGCCGAGGTGCAGGAATATATGCTCGGGCTGCCCCTGGCACAGCCTAATGCCGAAGGCAAGCTGCCCCTTAATATGGAAAAAATCAACCCGGCCTACCGCGCCTGGTGGCAGTCGCTCTGCGATAACATAATTCGTCCTGAACTCAAGCCGGAAAGCGACAGCATTGACGCCGCCGCCTGGCAGCAGACCAAGGCATTATTGGCGCCCTATGAAAACTATCTGGCCGGCAAAAAAGGCGCATTGGTCGAGGCCGTTCCCAAGGAGAGTCTGCTGGCCTACCAGGACTGCAAAGAATTGCGCGACAAGGCCGCTGACCTTATCAGACGCGACCAGGCCGTGGCCGAAACTCTGAAAGCGG
>JAAZIY010000465.1 GCA_012800625.1 Lentisphaerota bacterium | reverse complement strand
GCCATTGAATTACAAAGGCATACGAAGGGGGAGGACACTAAGGGACACGAAGAGGCACGAAGGCACACTAAGGGCTTATGCGGCGCCTGTTTTGGTTTGTTGGGATAAAAAAGATTGTTCGAATGATATGTCCAGTTAAGCCGGTCTATGTTTTTTTACTTGTATTCTGTTTAAAAAGGTATAGATTTGGTGCATTGCGTCTTTTTCGCGCATCAGTCTTGCACTCGCATTTCGGCACTTCATTCCAGGCAATGTACATTTAATTATCACGGTAGAATTATGCAAGCATCGCGTATTTTGGTTACTGGCGGCGCCGGTTTTATCGGCAGCAATTTGGTTGAATCACTTTTGGCCGATGGGCATCAGGTGACGGTGCTGGATAATTTTTCCACCGGCAAACGCGAGAACCTGGCCGCTTTTCAGGCGCATGCCAATTTTCGATTGGTTGAGGGCGACATTCGCGATTTGTCAGTTTGTCGTCGTGTTTGTGCTGGACAGGACTATGTTTCTCACCAGGCCGCCCTGGGTTCGGTGCCGCGTTCGATCCAGGACCCGATGACCAGCACCGAGGTCAATGTCTGCGGCTTTGTCAATATGCTTTATGCTGCCCAGGAGTCTGCTGTGAAGTGCTTTGTGTATGCGGCCAGCAGCTCGACCTACGGCGACAGCCAGGCATTGCCCAAGGTAGAGGAGCATATAGGCCTGCCTTTGTCGCCTTACGCCATCACTAAGTATGTCAATGAGCTTTACGCCCAGAACTTTCACGACTTATACGGCATCAACTGCGTAGGTTTGCGCTACTTCAATGTTTTTGGTCGCCGTCAGAGTCCTGATGGTGCCTATGCCGCCGTCATTCCCAAGTTTGTCAGCAGTCTAATCCGGCTGCAAAGCCCGGTGATCAACGGTGACGGCAGCTACTCGCGCGACTTCACCTATATCGACAATGTAATCCAGGCCAACAAGCTGGCCATGCAGGCGACAAACCCGGAGGCCTTGAATCAGGTCTATAATGTAGCTTGCGGGCAGCAGACTGATCTCAACGCACTTTTTTCCCAGTTGCGGCAGCAACTCAGTCAATACGATCCGGCTATTGCCTCCGTCGAGGCTGAGCATGGTCCTTTGCGTGCCGGCGATGTGCCGCATTCCCTGGCCAGCATTGCCAAGATCAGCCGGCTGTTGGGCTACAAGGTATTGTTTGATACCAAGGCCGGGCTGGAAGCCGCCAGCAGCTGGTATTACGAAAACCTTAAAAATGCCTAAGACCTGGTTTTGCTAGTGTGGCTTAGAGTCTAAAAAGACTTGCGGCTCACTATTTTTGCATCAGGGTTCTTGGCACCCTGTGACTATAACTAAGGATTTGATGTCATGTCGGCAAGAAAATGCGCTTTTATCACTGGTATTACTGGTCAGGATGGTTCTTATCTCAGCGAGCTTTTGCTATCCAAGGGCTATGAGGTACATGGTTTAATACGTCGTTCGAGCAGCTTCAACACTGGCCGCATCGACCATCTTTACAAGGACCGTCACGAGGCGGGCGTGCGTCTTTTTCTGCATTATGGCGACCTGACCGATTCGAGCAATCTGAACCGTTTGCTCGAGAAGATAGCTCCCAGCGAGGTTTACAATCTTGGTGCGCAGTCCCACGTCAAGGTCTCCTTCGAGGTGCCAGAGTATACTGCGGACACCGATGCGGTGGGCGTGTTGCGTCTGCTTGACGCTTTGCGCGACAGCGGCCTGCCGGCGCGCTTCTATCAGGCCTCTACTTCTGAGATGTTCGGCAAGGTGCAGGAGGTTCCTCAGAGCGAGCGCACACCGTTCTATCCTCGTTCACCTTATGCCGCTGCCAAGGTCTACGCCTATTGGATTACGAAGAACTACCGCGAGGCCTACGGCTTGCACGCCTCCAACGGCATACTCTTCAACCATGAGTCGCCGCGCCGCGGGGAGACTTTCGTCACCCGCAAGATCACCATGGCGGCGGCGCGCATCCACCTGGGCTTGCAGGACTGCCTCTACATGGGCAATATTGATGCTCTGCGCGACTGGGGTTACGCCCCCGAGTATGTCGAGGCCATGTGGCAGATGCTGCAGCAGCCCGAGCCTGACGACTACGTCATTGCCACCGGCAAGATGCATAGCGTGCGCGAATTCATCGAACTGAGCTTTGCGCACCTGGGCATGAGGATAGGCTGGCAAGGCAGCGGAGTGGACGAAGTGGGAATTGACGAAAAAAGCGGCAAGACCATAGTGCGCATAGACCCGCAATACTTCCGCCCCGCAGAAGTCGAACAGCTGCAGGGAAATCCGGAAAAAGCGGCGGAAAAATTCGGCTGGCGGGCAAAAACCCCGGTCTCGGAGCTGGTGCGCATCATGACCGAGGCAGACCTGGCCTTGCTGCAAAAATAGGTTTTTAGGACACGAAGACACACTAAGACACACTAAGACACACCAAGGCACACTAAGCTTGCTGCCCCTTTTTTGCGGGGCAGATAGGATTTTTTTATGAAAAAAGAAGACCGTATCTATATCGCCGGCCATCAGGGCATGGTCGGCAGTGCCTGCTGTCGGCGGCTGGAGGCGAGCGGCTACCAGAATCTGATAGTGCGCAGCCGAGCAGAGCTGGACCTGCGCCAAAAGGAGGCGGTAACGCGCTTTTTTGCACAGGAGCGGCCCGATTACGTTATACTGGCGGCGGCCAAGGTTGGCGGTATACTTGCCAACAGCGAGCTGCAAAGCGAGTTCCTGCTTGAGAATCTGGAGATTCAAAACAATGTAATTATGAGCGCGCACAAGCAGGGCGTCAAAAAATTCTGTTTTTTGGGTTCCAGCTGCATTTATCCGCGTCTTTCGCCGCAGCCCATAATCGAGGAGTATCTGCTTAGCGGGCCATTGGAGCCTAGCAATGAGGCTTATGCCCTGGCGAAAATTTCCGGTCTGAAGCTGGTTTCTTATCTGCAAAAACAGTATGGTTTTCCCGGCTTCAGTCTGATGCCCTGCAATTTATACGGCACCAACGACAACTACCACCCGGAGCACAGCCATGTGTTCCCGGCTTTTATCCGTCGTTTTTGTCTGGCAGTGAGCGAAGGTGCCGAGCAGGTTACTCTCTGGGGCAGCGGCGCGCCGCTGCGCGAATTTATGCATGT
>JAAZIY010000464.1 GCA_012800625.1 Lentisphaerota bacterium | reverse complement strand
CACCGGCTGGTCTTGCAGACCCAGGCAAAATACGCCGGCGCCAGCGCAAATGGAATCATCGAGGAAATCCTCAGAAAAACCCCGGTGCCGAGATAAGGCTTTTTGGACGGGGTTTACATATACAACCATGCTTATACGCCGCACATACAAGTGCCTGCGCCGCCTCTATGACCGGCTTATGGCGAGTTATTTGGACGGTCCGCGCTGTTATGCTCGCCGTCAGCATGGCGAGGGCTACCGTTCTCCGGCTCTGGCCAGCTTCTGGTGGCTTTTGGCCTGCGGCACGCGGTTTTTCAGTCTGCCGGCTCTTTTTGTTCTGCCCTGGGCCGGCATATTTCTCCTGCACAGCATCATGTTGCCCGAGGCCAGGCTGCGGCAGCTGATCGTCATCCTGCTGGCTCTGCTCTGTTGCGACTTGCTGCTGGGCTGGCTTTTCCGCCCCAGGCTGCGCATCAAGCGCAGCCTGCCAGAAAGAGCCTGCGCCGGCCAGCCCTTTGTCATCAGGTATCAGCTGCAGAATCTGCGCCGGCTGCCGGCACTGAACCTGCTGCTGGATCCGGGTCTGGGCCTGCAGCACCTGCATTGTACTCAGCCCGCCGCCATCAATATGCTCGCAGGCAAGGAAAATAGAAATGCCGAGGCGGTCTACAGCATCAGGCGACGCGGCAAATACTACATCGGTCGTTGCGGCGCACAGTCCGACTTCCCTTTCGTTATCAGCAGACACTACAGCGGCAACAAAACCAACGAGCATCTGCTGGTGCATCCCAAAAGACATAAATTGCTGGAACTCAAACTGCCCGCTAGCCTGAAATACCAGCGCGGAGACCTGCAGAGAGTAATGAAGGTCAGCGAGGCAATGGAGTTCCAGGGCTGCCGCGACTTCCAGGACGGCGACAACCCGCGCTACATACACTGGCAAAGCAGCGCCAAAAAAGGCAGCCTGGTGGTCAGGGAATTCCAGGATGAGTTTATGAGCAGAAGCGCACTCATCCTGGACAATAACCTGAAACGGGGCGCCAGAAAATTCTCGCCGCGGCGGCTGCTCGCACAGGTCTGGAATTTCTTCAAGGGCGAGGGGCATCTGTGGCCGGAAGGCAGCGTGCCGGAGCTGGAGGCGGCCCTGAGCCTATGCGCCTCCATCGCGGATTTTTTGCTGCAAGGCGAATGCCTGATCGACTTGTTCGCGGCCGGCAAACAAGTGCGCAGACTGCGCCTGGGCAGAGGCGGAGCCGCCCTGGACAGCCTGCTGGACTGCCTGGCGCAAATCGAGCCGGAACGCAAACCTGCACTGCAGGAATTGAGCGAAGAGCTCCTACAGGAGATTTCCGAGCTGGGCAGCGCCATCGTCATCCTGCTGGGTTACGACCGCTTGCGCCAGAATTTCGTCAAGAAGCTGCAAAACCGCGGCGTGGCCATCAAGCTGCTGGTGATCGGCTCGGGCTGGGAGCTGCCCGAAGAGGCACAATTACTGGAGGCCGCCGATATACTGGCCGGCAGGGTGGACAGGATATGAAGAGCGCCCCGTTCAGAAAAGACGACTTGCGTCTCCGGCTGCTCGCCGCGCTGATGCTTATGCTCAGCGCCCTCTTTCTCGGCCTGCTTTCGGACCTACCGCATGCCCCGCTGCTAGTTTCAGTCATACTGCTGCCCTGCCTGTTTATGTCGCGCCCGCTGCCGGTCAACGACCGCAGCGTCACCTACAGCATCCTGGCTGTGCTCTGTGCTAGCGTCATGCTGGGCTACTTTTTCCCCACAGAAAGAGGGCGCCTGGGCTTCTTCAGCTATTTTTTCAAGCCAGAATACTATGCGGTTGGCTCCCTCAGCCTGGCTGCAATCTCGCTGTACTTTCCCGCCGCCAGCCTGATTGCCGCCGCTGTGATCAGCAGCTCGGTGTTTGTGCTTGGCAGCTGTGGCGACGTCAGCAACCTGAATTATGTCAACCTGCGCTTTATCTGGGGGTCGGACTGGATCAACACTCATTATCAGCTGGCCTATGCCGGCATGATCGCCCTGCAGCTAGTGCTGGCCTTATACCTGCTGAGGCTTAGCCTGCCAAGACCGCAGAACGAGAAAAAGCAGGCCTTGGCCAGCATCCTGAGCATACTCAGCCTGCTTCTGCTCTGTATCAGCATCGCACTGTTCTTATTCCTGCATAAAAAACATGAAAAAAGCCTGCGCAACCTGGAAAACTCCTTTATTGCCGTGGGCAGTCAGCACTTCTTTAGACAGTTCATACGTCATGTCGAGCCTTTTTTCAGTGACCAGGTTGACTTGAACCTGCCCTTCCCCTTCGGCAATCCCAAAAATGAGCGCCGTATACTGCTGCGTGTATTCTCCTCACAGGCCCCGGGATATCTGCGCGCCCGGGTTTTTACGCACTACGAAAATGGGCGCTGGCGCGGCAGGGAGACGCCTGGCGGCCTGCCGCTGCAAACCGAAATGGCCGAGGGACTGCTGGCCATGAGCAGCTATGCCAGAGAAGACGCAGAAGCGGAAAACAACAGCGTTTTCGATGTCTTTTTCAGTGCCGCCCTGCATCTGGACAAGCTCCCCATGCCCATGCCATTCGCCAAAATAGAACTGGTCGCAGACCTGCTGCAAGTGGACCAGGACGGACAGGCGCAGGCTGAAAAATGGAAACGCGAGGCCGGGTACCGGGTAAGCGGCAGCAGCAATTGGCGCGCCGGCCAGCCTTTTGACTTGCCCAGCGGCGTAAACCTGAAAGACAGCGACTACCTGCAAGTGCCTGAAAACCTGGCGCAGCCTTTGGAACAATGGCTGCACAGCCTGGAACCGCCCAAACAAGAGCACAACGACTTTGAGCGCTGCAGCGCTCTGAGCACATATCTGCAAAATAACTATACCTATAGACTAGGCCCATTCAGCCAGGAAAACGACTTGCCCGAATTGGGCAGCGGAGCCAGCTTCGTCAGAAGACGATGGCACATGGGACAGAAAAAACGCCGCCAGAGCCTGAGCTACAGACGGAGACTAATACCAAGCCAAGACGACCCGGTGCTGCATTTCCTCAAACAAAGCAAAGCCGGACACTGTGAGCTTTTCGCCTCGGCACTGACATTGCTGCTCAGACAGCAGGGAGTGCCGGCGCGCTATGTGACCGGATTTGTCTGCGCCGAAAAACACCCCTCAGCAGCATATTACATCTCCAGACTGGGACATGCCCATGCCTGGGTGGAGGCCTACGACCGACAACAACAAAAATGGCTGCTGCTCGACCCGACCCCGCCCGCAGGACTGCGCGGCTACCAGTATGACTGGACCTGGCTGCAGGCCAAACTCGAGCTGGCCGGCAGCCTGCTGACCCGAATCCTGGCGGCAGTGCAGCGCGGCCTTATCGGAGAAGCCCTGGGACGCAGCCTCAAGCTGCTCTTCCAAATGCTGTGCAGCCCGCCGGGCATTATAGGCGCAAGCCTGCTGCTCTTGCTGGGTCTGCGCTGTTGGCGCCAAAAAAACGCCCTGGCTACGGCATATCTAAGCCCGCGACAAAAACAATCCAGCGCAGAATACAAAAAACTAAGACGGAAATGGGAAAAGCTGCTCGGCCTACCCAAAGACCCGGCAGGCACCGCAAGGGAGCTGCTGCAAGCCGCCCAAAAAAAACCGAACCTGCCGCAGAAAGAATTAGAAAGCCTAAAGGAAAAAATACAAATATACGAAGCGGAGCGCTTTCAAAAACCGTCTTAAAAAGCCAATCGGACAGGAATTTGGACACCAAGACACACGAAGCCACACCAAGCTCTCAAGCCCCGATTTCAGCTCTTTTGCCGTTTTTTGTTTGAATATTCTGTTATATGGGTTGAAATTCGCCTGAAGTCAACCTAATGTAATGCATTGAACATCTTTTGCGTGAGTTG
>JAAZIY010000463.1 GCA_012800625.1 Lentisphaerota bacterium | reverse complement strand
CTGCAGTAAAATTGACAATATCAGAGCCATTCTGCTGGTTTCCGACTGCATTAAAAAGCCTGGATCAGCGTTGTATTCCTCTTGCCACAACTCAGCCAGGGGCATTTTTTCTAGCCTTGCTGCTCCTTCAGCGGCATAGCCACCTTGGATCAGGGCAGCAGCCGCCAGAAAAGCAGACAGGCTTTTTTGCTCTTTTTTCAGAATGCGCCTAGCCGGCTGCAGAAAAGCGGAGCTTTTCGCCGTGGCTAAAATATAGCAGGCATAGGCTTTTTGCCAGCTGCTGCTGCGATAGCCCTCGAGCACTAGTTCGGCGTAATCGAGCAGGCGTCTTTTTATGCTGCCGTGTAGCTTCTGGCCGCGATAGTTTTCTGCGGCGATAAGATAATATATGGCAAACAAGCTGGCTTCAGGGTGACTGCTTTGCGAGTCCTGCCAGAGTGCGAATGAGCCGTCGCTTTGCATCATGGCCAGGATGGCTGCCTGGCCACTTTCCTCTTTGGCGGCAATGCCAGCCTGCATGTCTGCACTTAGCAGGCCGCTGTGCAGCAGTTCCGCGCTTGCCAGATAGGGCAGCAGCCTGGCAACGGTTTGCTCCAGGCAATTATAGGGATATGCATCCAACCACTGCAGAGCTTCGGAAACCGCCAAGGCGGGCGAGGCGCTGATCCGTAGGCTGGTTTGCGGCACACCCTGCCATTGCGCGGCTTCAAAGGCCAGGTTGTGGCTTTTGCCTGGCGCTAGCTCGATATTCTTGAAGCGGGTGATTGGCAAAGTGGCCGGGCGCACGGTTAGCGGCACGCTGCTGCTTCGGCTGAAATCGCCCAGCTTTATTTGGCAGGAAATATCTCCGCCCGTCGCCGTTTCCGCAACCAGGCAAGGCACTTGCAGGTTCTGGCTAGTGCCCTGGGGCAAATCCAGACTGAAAGTTTTTGCTCCTTCAACAATCAGGCCTTCGGGCAATTGCAGCAGCAATTCAGCCTGCTTCTGGGGCACTTCATGGTTGAATGCATTTAGCGACAAGATAAACTTGTCGCCTGGCGCCAGCGCCAAAGGAGCGGTGATTTGTACGCTAATGGGTTCTTTCAGGATTATCTGCTGTTCAAAGCTACCCAGCTTGTCATCGGCGACCGCCACCGCCATCAGGCGCAGGGCACCGTGATGTTGAGGCAGCTGCATTTCTATGCCGGAGATGCCATCTTTGGGAACCTCCAGAGCCGGGCCTAACCATAAAGCCGCCTCGGCAACTTTAAGTTCAGAAATGCGGCTGGAAAAAGCCAGGTCACCACCAATGCTGCTGCTTTTTTCCCCTTGTAAATCCGGGAACAAGGCCGAATAGATGTCATGATAAGAAAAACGGCAGTAGTTGTCGCCGTGAAAAAAACCGAAAATATCCGGGGTTTTGAAGTTGGTCAGCGCCAAAATTCCCTCGTCCACGGCGAAAACCTGCACTTTGCCCGAACAGGGCTGGTTTGCCATGTCTTTAAGCTTCAGGCTCAGTGCCAGCTTTTCGCCGGAGTACGCTTTGTAGGGAGCCTGGATTTCAATTTGCAGCCTGTGCTGGTTTTGCTCTATAGGCAGGCGCAACAAGCCGAAGCTGCGCTTGCCCGCTGCACCGCCTTGCAGCAGGGTTACAGCGGCAAAATAGTATTTCCCCCTGACATGCTCGGGGATTGGTACCTGGAATAGGTTTTTGCCTGGTTTGATTTTTTGCTCGAAGCCGGGTGCCAGCCCCTCTTCACCACCCGGCATTACCAGCAGCAGCCCCTCCTCCAAGGCATCCAGAAAAACACCGGCTTCCTCGCCTTTTTGGTACAGTTGTTTATCTGTGCTAAAGTTCAAAATATCCGGATTGCTGCTGCGTGCTCCGCCTTGCCCCTGGTAATGCCAGAAGGCAAGCTTGCTGCGTATGCCCGCTGGCCCCTCGAGCAGCAGCTCGTAGCTGCCGTCAGCCAACTCATCTAGCTCGAGCAGCATTTCCAACTCCCGCATACGCAGCCGTTCCGGGGCTTTGCACTCAATTTTCAGGCATTGCCAGTCATAGCTGACCTTGCCTTTTTCGTTGACTTTGCGCACATATTTCCATTCCAGGCGCTGCAGTTTTAAGCGCAGGCTTAAGTTTTTTGGGCTAAGCTTTAGTTCCGGATCCCAGCTTAACTGGCGCAGACGCAGGCGCGTTTTTCTTCTGTCAAGATTGTCAGCCTCCTCATATTTGACACCCAAGTAATATGGACTGGGGTGATAAATGAAGCTGCCTGTGCCGCTGACCGCCCTGCCGCCAATTTCTCTGGCACTGACGCTTAGGTTTATTTGTACCGGAGCAGAAGAATACCCGCCACACTGGACAAAACCGGGATACTGCAGCGCCATAGGGCTGGAAAAAGCCAGGTTGTTTCTTTCGAAGACCTTGCCGGCTTTAAAAACGGAGCTGTCGCCTACTTGAAAACCTTGCCAATGCAGCGGCGCTTTGGCCTCGCTGGCCACAGCAGTAAAATTCGCCAGGCCATTTTTCAGCGGCTCGCCAAAATAGTAGTCTGCGCTTACCAGGCAGTCTGAGTCCGGCATTTTGCTGCAGTCCAGTTTTACCTTAATGCGGTCAGGGACATATGTGGCCACCAGCACAGAATATTCACCCCAGGGCCGCTCCTGCTCCAATCCTGCGCGGATTTGATAGTTCCCACTGCGTGCGTTGCCAGGCAGCTTGAGTTTGCATGAGGCAAAGCCGTGGGCGTCGCTTTCCAAGTTGACTGTGCTGAAGACCCGTCCCAGGGGGTCTGCTACAAAGAGTTTCAGCGGTGTGGCTAGCGCCTTGCCGCCTGTGCCGTTCGCTTCTCTGGCAAACAACGATATGGCGATCTCCTCGCCAGGCTGATAGACGCCTCTCTCGCTGTAGATGAAGGCCTCCGCCTGCAAAGACATCTTTCTGCCCTCATTGGAAAAAACCGACAAGTCGTGCTTTCTGCTATAATCCAGATTTATATAAGTCACATCGTCTTGCTTCTTTGCCAGGATTATTTCCGGGGCATCATTGTCGCCATCAAACTCGGGCAGAAATTTCAGCAACGCCTTACCCTGCGCATCGCTGCTTCCCTGGGCAACCAGTTGTTTTTTTTGGCTATAGATTTTCACTTGCGCATCTGCCAGCGCCCCGGCGTCGGCCAGGCTTCTAAGCATCACTTGACAGCTGCCGCCAATCGGGTCCAATGCGGCAACTATGCTTATATCGCTTAAAACCAGGTCTATCTTTTCGGAAATGTAAGGTGAGCCTTGGATATACAGTGTGTAAATGCCAGTTTTTTGCTCTGCGAGTATATCTTCCAGGTTGAATTCCAGCACCTGCTCCTGGTTTCCGCTGGGAGGCAGGGCTACTTCCAGGCTCTTGATTTTCTTCTGGTATGTTTTCCAGAAATAGAACTCTTCCTGCCAGGCTATATTATTATCGTAAGTCTTGTACAAATTAAAGCTAAGCTTTTCCACTTTCGTGTAGCCAATCGGTAGAATAAGGCTCTTTTTTTGCCCGTCTGCCTGCAAAGCGGGGTAGTATGGCCCTTTGGTCAAAAAGCGCGCCTGCGGCTCCAGACCAGGTATTTTGACGTTATAAAGCAAGTCCTCGCTGATTTTCCTTCCGTCGCTGGCGTGTATGCCGGCCTTCAAGGTGAGCTGATAGATGCGCTCCGGCTCAAAACTGCCCTGAAGGCACCAATAATCATCTTCGAAGCTGATTTTCAAATCCTCGACCCCTGGTTGCAAAATAATGCTGCTGGGCTTAGCTTGCTGCACAGCGTGGTGCTTGTCAAATCTGATGACTATCCCTCTGTAATAATATTTTTCATAGTTGATTTTCCTGACCGTCAAGTTGCCCTTGTTTGGCCCGTCTTTGTCCGAGGCTGCAAACTCATCCTCATCCTCCTCATCCTCATCATCATCCAGGTCTAACGCCAGCAGCGCGGATATTTTTGCGTCTGGCTGAGGAATGGCCTTGCTCTGCGATAACTCGCGCCTTACAAAGAAAATATTCAAGGATAGTGAAATAATAATTAATGCCGTCAACAAGCCCCCAAAAAAATACCTCTTTCGCATAACTTTGCCCCTGTTTTAGTGCCCTGTAAATAATAAAGCCGCAGAAAATATATCTGTAGCGTAATACCGGTTACATTAGCACAAAAATAAATAATAGCAATGCCCTAAGAAAATATTTTTTTAACAACGCTCTAAAGAGCCAGAAAGCTAAAACAACCTATTTTTAGGCCGCGTCCAGAAAGATAAGCGTTAGTTTTTTGGACACTAAGACACACGAAGCTTTCCAAGCTTGCCTTTCGGCTTGGCTCTGCATTTCCTTTTAACCGTCCAACGTTTCCTGTTTTCATGCAAAAATTTGTAAATCCCCCTGTAGATATTATCTTATTCATTGTCATTGAGTTTTTTCTTTATTTGACCATGCTGCACGGTCATATCGATAAGCTTGGGAACAGGCCAGTTTTTTTATGTCCAAAGGCATAGCCATGGCGTTTGACGAATACTTAAAAACCAAGTATGAAAAAAATTGGCAGTGCGTAGAAATGTTGCGTGAACATCAACCGAGACACTTTGATGTTGCCGCATCAAGATTATACTACGCGATTTTTCTTCTGATAAAAAGCAACATGGTAGCAAATGGCAAGGATGAAAGAAAACCTGAATCATCTAAAATGTCAGCTGACGCAAGCACGAAAGCTCATAAATTAGCCCTTCAATACATTACAGATTTGAATAAAATGGAAGGTAAGCAGCTGCGGGATTTGAGGGACCTGCGTAATATTGCTGATTATGAACCCAAACCTGTTACGAGAGAGGAATTCGAGCGCAACTTTAAAACTTGGGATAAATGGAGAAAAGCTTTTTTGGCTACGCATAGGTCAGCGTAACCACTAGAAAGAAAGGAATGCCTTACATGGATTTCAACTCAATTTCAATTGAACTGCAATGTGCTTTTGGCTTTCCTGTTTCCTGTCTTGTTGATGAAGAAGATGGACAGGTTATTGCCAGAGTCTTTATGGTGCCTGAAAACCTGCAGGAAAAGCTAATCAATGAAATTCGTGATATGGAGGAGTTTCTCGTGCCGGATGACTATCTCATCTCTGTGATTCCATATTCCGAAGAAGAAACCTTGATGTATTATCCAGAGATGTATCATCTGCAGCAAAGTGCCAACAAAACCCTTTCTTGCGAATATATGGCTACCAGCAATACGGCTGTTTTACTTAAAGAATCTCATAAGTCTAATCCGGCTATTGAACAGCAGGATTCATAGGCGTTATTAATATGAATGTCATGCCCCCGTTCGATCTTCGGACAGGGGCTTTTTTTATGCTATGAAAACCCCTTGTAGCGTCTTTCAAGCACCGGTTTGTTAGAAAACTTGAAATTGTGCTTTGCCTGCTTAATCAGCTTCCTCTTAATGTTCTTTCGGGTGCCTTCGT
>JAAZIY010000462.1 GCA_012800625.1 Lentisphaerota bacterium | reverse complement strand
GGACACTAAGGCACACGAAGGGCTTTTGCGGTGCTTGCCCGTTTTGCTTTGTAGGGAAAAGGGAGCCGGTTTTTTCCTTGTTTTCACTTGCTTTAAGCGTTAATTGCATTATCTTATGTTCAATATCGATATGGGGCTATAGCTCAGCTGGCTAGAGCGATACGTTCGCAACGTATAGGCCAGGGGTTCGAATCCCCTTAGCTCCACACCTTTTTTGCCGCCGCCTGGTAAACCCCAGGCGGCGGTTTTTATTTTCCCCTTATTGCCTTGCTGCACTGGCATAAAATGGCAGTTAAGGCTCGGCTTGTTTTCTTTTCGGGTTTTTCGGGAACCATCCTTTGGCCACGCGTTTTTCCTGCTCGATGATTTCATGGATGCTCCAGAAAGCGCTGAAGCCCACTATTCCCAGTATGCTGCTCAGCATAGGCATTTTGCCCAAAAACAGGGCGGCAGCACAGCAAGCCAAGCCCAGCAGCAGAAAAGCCGGCCAGATTTTTGCGCCGAAATAGTATTCTCCTTTGATGACCAAAGGATGAAACAGGCCGATGATAAGAAAAGCCACCAGGCCGCTAAACAAGCCCTGAAAATACATGCACCGCCTCATAACTGGAATTTAGCCACAAAAACATACTATACTTCCTGTGTCTTCGTGTTCAAATTTTATGCAGTCGTGGTTTTGGCCTTGATTTCTTTGACCAGGCAGTATAGGACCGGCACCACCAGGGTGGTGATGACCTCGATAAACATGCCGCCGAAGGATGGTATGGCCATGGGCACCATGATGTCGCTGCCTCTGCCGCTGGAACAGAGCACCGGGATGAGTGCCAGCACGGTGGTGGCGGTGGTCATCAGACAGGCGCGCACGCGGCGTTGCCCGGCTAGCTGAACCAGGCGGCGGATTTCATCCTTGCTCTCAGCCTGGTTTTCGCGGAACAGCTGGGTGAGGTAGGTACCCATGACTACGCCGTCGTCAGTGGCAATGCCAAACAAGGCCAGAAAACCAACCCAGACCGCCACGCTCAGATTGATGCTCTGCACCTGAAACAGGGCACGCATGGAGGTGCCGAAAAGATCGAAATCCAGGAACCAGGGCTGGGCATAGAGCCAAATCAGCAGGAAGCCGCCTGACCAGGAGACAAATACGCCGCTGAAGATAAGCATGGTGCTGCTTAGTGAGCGGAACTCGAAGTAAATTATCATGAAGATAATAAACAAGGCAATGGGCAGAACCAAGGCGAGAGTTCCAGCGGCGCGCAGCTGGTTTTCATAGCTGCCTGAGAAGACATAGCTTACCCCGGGCGGCAGAATAAATTCACCGCTGTCGATTTTGCCCTGCAGATAAGCCTGGCAGCGCTGCACCAGGTCCACTTCGGCTATGTCGTCTTGCTTGTCAAAGACAACGTAGCCCACCAGGAAGCTGTCTTCGCTTTTAAGTTCCTGCGGGCCGCGCTTGTATTGTATCTGGGCCAATTCACGCAGGGGTATCTGCCGTCCCTCGTTGGCAGGGACCAGGATTTCGAGCAGCGCTTCGACGCTGTCGCGCAGCTCTCGGCTGTAGCGCACGCGTATGGGGAAGCGCTCGCGTCTCTCCACAGTATTGCCTAATTGCTTGCCGCCTATGGCGATTTCGACGATGTTCTGGAATTTTGCCACGCTAATGCCGTAGCGTGCCAGGGCCAGCCGGTCAGGCATGATTTCCAGGTATGGCTTGCCCACAATGCGGTCGGCGATGACTGCTGAGGGTTCGACTCCGGGCACTTCTTTGAGCAATTTTTCTATTTCCAGACCAACGCTCTCGATCAAGTCCAGGCTAGGTCCTTTTACCTTTACTCCCATTGGTGCTCGCATGCCGCTTTGCAGCATGACTATGCGTGCGGCGATGGGCTGCAGTTTTGGTGCCGAGCTGGTGCCGGGCAGCTTGGCGGCCTCGATAATCTCATGCCAGATATCGTCTGGGTTGCGTATGTGTTCACGCCATTGTCGGAAGGGGCGTCCCTTGGGATCGGGGATAAGCTGTCCTTCCTCGTCCAAAACGTAGTCGCCCTTTTCGTATTTATAGTTTATTCGCCGGCCGTTTTTATCCTGTTTGTATTCACTTTTGTAGTTGATCACGGTTTCGAGCATGGACACCGGCGCCGGGTCCAGCGGTGTTTCGGCTCGGCCTAGTTTGCCGACCACCGATTCGATTTCAGGCAAGGCATTGAAAGCGATGTCTTGCGTGGTCATAATGTCAATTACCTCGCCTATGGAAGCATGCGGCATGGTGGTGGGCATGAATAGGAATGAGCCTTCGTCCAGGTCCGGCATGAATTCTTTGCCCAGCCCGGGGAAGAGTCTGGCCACATACTGTGCCGGGCGGGACTCATGTATGCCGGCGGGCAGCCATGCGAAGCAGCGGGTGTAGCCCAGCCAGGAGAGCAGGGCGAAGAGGCAAAGCGAGCCGGGCACTGCCAAAAACAAGGCCTTGTGCCGCAGGCACCAGGCCAGCATGGCGGGATAAAAATACTGGTAGAGCCTGAAAAGCGCCAAAAAACCGCCTATGAGCAGCACGGTGAAGAAAAAGTTGCGCAGCAGGCCCTGTGCCGGCCCTAATGGCTCCCAGTAGAGTGTCAGCAGATAGCTGAGCAGAGCGATGCAGGCGGCAATGGCCAGGCGCGGAGACCAGGCGATGAGGCCTGGCGGCAGCAGTGGCTCCAGGCAGCCATACAGGCCCCAGAGCGCCAGGGCCGCGCCGGCCAGCAGCGAGAATTTCCAGGCCAGCAGCAGGCCGGCTGCCATTAGCGCCAGGTTAAGCCCCTGCCTGAGTTTTTTGCTTCTGACTTTGCCGTTGAGCAGCAGGTCGGCGGCGGCGGGCAGTAGTGTGAGGGCGATGATGATCGAAGCAATCAGGGCGAATGTCTTGGTGTAGGCCAGCGGTTTGAAGAGCTTGCCTTCGGCGCCTTGCATGGTGAAAACGGGCAGGAAGCTGACCACGGTGGTAAGCACCGCGGTGAGCACTGCGCCGCCCACTTCGGCGGCGGCCCGGTGCAGCAGCTCCCGCCGGCACTCTCCCGGCTTGGCTGCCTCGAGATGCCTGAGGATGTTTTCGCAGATGACTATGCCCATATCTACAATGGTGCCTATGGCTATGGCTATGCCCGAAAGTGCCACAATATTGGCTTGCACCTTGAAAAGCTTCATGCCAACAAAGGAGAAAAGCACGGCCAGAGGCAGCATGGAGCTGATGATGAGTCCGCTGCGCAGATGCATGGCCATGAAAAGCACAACGATCATGGTGATGATAATTTCCAGAACTATGGCCTGGTTAAGCGTGCCCAGGGTCTCGTAGATAAGCGCGCTGCGATCGTAGAAAGGCAGGACAGTGAGTCTGCTTAAAGTGAGCCAGTGCGGCCAGTCCTCTCTTGGAGTGCGGCGCAGATAGGCCAGCCAGTCCTCCTGGTTGAGCCTGCCGTCCACATAGGCCTCGAAGCCTCGCTCGAAAGCAAAGTCACGGATGCTGGAGGCGCTGACTTCCTGGTCGCTGATGACTGCCTTGGCCGGCAGCGAGTCCCGGGTCTCCTCTATTTTCTTTTTTACATTGTTGATGACTTGCAGAGGGTTGTCGGCATACCTGGCGATCACGCTGGCTCCGACCACGGGGGCTCCTTCCTTGTCCAGGGCGCCGTCCCGGCTTGCCGGTCCCATACTGACGTTGGCAATATGCTTGACCAGCACCGGGGTCTGCTCCTCGTTTACCTTGACCACACTGTTTTCGATATCATCCAGGCTTTTGATAAAGCCCTTGCTGCGGATAAAGTATTCGCTGCGGTTGAACTCGATGCTTTTGGCGCCCACATCGATATTTGCGTCTCTCAG
>JAAZIY010000075.1 GCA_012800625.1 Lentisphaerota bacterium | reverse complement strand
TGAAGTTTTGCATTTGGCTGCCATGCATCACTGCCAGGCCGAAGATGGCCGGTTCGATGATATTATGGCCGCCGCTTTGTCCTCCCAGGCTTTTGCCCACGTATGCCAGGTCGGAGACGGCGTAGAAATTCATCAGCTCCCCGGTGCAATTGACCAGCAGCACATCCACTGCGGCCTGCTTTTCATTTTCGGGCTGCCGGTCCCGCAGCAGCCTATATTTCAGCTGCATCTCATCCAGCAGGCCTGCCACTGCGGCGGCGCGCTCATGATGCCGCGGCACCAATATCAGCTTTAGGCCGGCAAACTCCTTTTGCAGCACTTTGAAAGCCTGGCAGACCAGTTCTTCCTCGCCGGCATGCGTACTGCCCGCCGTAAAAACCAGGCGCGGCGGCGGGCCGAAAAAATTCTGCAGCAGCTCTGCCTGGTCGCTGCTGTCGCAGTCCGGCACCTGGTCAAACTTCATGCTGCCGCAGACTTGCAGGCGCGGGTCCTCGCCTAGTATCCTGGCTACGCGCTCCAGGTCCGCGGCGCTTTGCAGGCAAAGACAGTCAAAGCTGTTAAACAAGGGACGAAAAATCCTTTTCCAGCGTGCATATCCTTGACTGGAGCGGTCGGACATGCGCCCGTTGATCAACGCGATTTTAGCGCCGCGTTTTTTCGCCTGCAAGATAAGATTGGGCCAGACCTCGACCTCGAAAATCAGCAGCAGGCGCGGGCGTATCAGGTTTAGGGCACGGCGCACCGGAAAATAAAAGTCAAAAGGGCAGTAGACTCTAGTGACACTAGCAGGCATCCTGGCCTTGGCGGTGGCAAAGGCGGTGCTGGTGCCGCAGGAAAAAACAATGTCGTCGTCAGGATGGCGCTCCTGCCAGGCGCGCACAAAGCTGATCGCAGCCACCGTCTCGCCTACACTCACCGCATGTATCCAGACCACTGAGCCTAACTGCCGCAGACGGGCCTTCTTCGCAGACCCGAAAATGCCAAATCGCTCCCAATACTCACGGGAAAGACCGCCGCGACGAAAGATATGCAGCAGATAAAAGGGCAGATAGAACAAAAAAAGCAGAGGAAATAGTAAGTTATAAAGAAAAAACATCGGCGCAAATCAGTCCGCTAGATAAATGCTGCAAAAAAATTCCGGTTCAGTAGAAAACATAATTTGCGCTCTTGATTTTACAAGCCCCGGGTTGACAGCAAGCAGAAAAGCATATATGCTAAATAGCAAAACTAGGCTCTTCGTGTGTCTTCGTGCTCTTTCGTGTCCCATCCCCAGCTCATCATATAACAAAAACCATGTCTTTTCACCAGCTTCCCATCTACGAGGTAGCCGCCGATTTTCGTCATTATTTGCATACCGGTTCCACCTTGCTTATCACAGCTCCCACCGGCTCGGGCAAGTCCACCCAGGTCCCCAAGTGGCTGTTAGCCCTCATACCGGAAAACCAGCGCATCCTAGTATTGCAGCCCCGTCGCCTGGCCGCACGCATGCTGGCCGAGCGAGTCGCCTGGGAGCTGGGCGAGAGTCTGGGAAACACAGTAGGCTTCCAGACCCGTTACGAAAGAGCCTTAAGTGCACAGACCCGCATCCTTTTCATCACCGAAGGCATCCTGACGCGCATGCTATTGAATGCCCCCGCACTGCCGCAGATCGCCGCCATAGTCTTTGACGAGTTCCACGAACGCAGCCTGCAAGTGGACCTGGGGCTGGCCATGTCCCGCTTTAGCCAGCAGTACCTGCGTGCTGACCTGCGCCTCCTGGTCATGTCGGCCAGCATGGAGACCGCCGCCCTGCAAGAGTACCTTGAGGGCTGCCCGCATCTGCATGCCTCAGGGCGCCAGTATCCAGTAAACATCAGCTACAGGCGCAGTCCCAGCGATAAATTATATCAGAGCGTCAATGCCGCGGTCGCCGAACTCCTGCATGCAAACGTCGCCGGCGACATCCTCGTATTCATGCCGGGAAGAGCCGAAATCATGCAGTGCTGCCGCAGTTTGCAAAGGCAAAAGCTGCCCGAACGCCTGCACATACTCCCCCTCTACGGCGGACTCTCGCCAGCCGCGCAGCAGCAAGTCATGCAAAGCTCCGACATTCGAAAAGTCATCGTCGCCACCAATATTGCCGAAACCTCGCTCACCATACCTGGAGTGCGCCATGTCATCGACAGCGGTCTGGCGCGCAGCAGCCGTTTTGACGCCGCGCGCCAAGTCAGCAGCCTGGAAACCCTGCCCATCGCCAGGGACTCCGCCGAGCAAAGAGCCGGGCGGGCCGGCAGGGAGGCTGAGGGCAGCTGCTGCCGGCTCTGGAGCGAGCAGCAGCAAAGCGCCAAAGCCGCCAAAAGCATACCGGAAATACAAAGAGCCGACCTGGCTGAAGCGCTGCTGGCGGTCAGCGCCTTCGGCTTCCCAGACCCCGGACAGTTCCCCTGGTACGAAACCCCGCCTGCCAACAACCTGGAGGCCTCGCTAAAACTCCTCGAACAGCTCGGCCTGCTCAGAAAAAACCACGGCGGCCTCAGCGCGCTGGGCGAGAAGCTGCAGCATTATCCGCTGCATCCGCGTCTGGCATTGCTGCTGCACTACGGACAGGAGCGCGGCTGTGTCAGACAGGCTGCCTACGCCGCCGCCCTGCTCTCGGAAAGACCGCTCATCAGCAAGGGCAGCAGCGACCGCGCCACCAGCAGAAACCTGCGCCAGCAGTTCAAAGAACAGGGCGGCGAGCTGCCGCAGTCCGACTTTTTGGCCGCTTTCGAGTTGTTGCAGCAAGCCCAGCAAAAGGGCTTCGACGAAACTTTCTGCCGCAGCCTGGGTATTCATGCCGCTGCTGCCAGAGAGATTTGCCGCGCCGCCCAGCATTATCTCGCCATGCTAAAAACTAAGCGGCAGGCACCCGCGCAAGAGTCCGACGCCAGCTTCCTGAAGCTGCTGCTGCAAGTATTTCCCGACCGCATCGCCAGAAGACTGGACTCCGGCAGCCTGCTCTGCGAGATGGCCGCAAGGCAGCGGGCCGAGCTGACCCGCACCAGCCTGGTGAGAAACGAGGCGCTGCTGCTGGCCGGAGAACTGCGCGAAGTGCCCGGCAGCGGCAGACAAGCAGTCAAGCTGGAACTCTCAATGGCTAGCGGCATCAAGGAAGAATGGCTCTGGGAATTGTTCCCGGAACAATTCGAGGAGCTTGACGAGCTGCTCTGGGACAAGACCAAGCAACAGGTGCTGCGCAGACGCAGCCTGACCTGCCTGGGACTGAGCCTGGAAGAAAGCCTGCGAAATGACGCCGACCCGGAAAAAGCCGCCGCCATGCTGGCCGCCCAGCTTGAAAGCAATAATATGCATCTCGAAGGCTGGGACCAAAAAGTGGAAAATTGGCTGTCCCGGGTGCGCTGGCTGAGCGAACACTTCCCTGAACAAAAATTGCCCGAGTATAACGAGGAAGACCTGCGCCAGGCCCGCCTGGCACTCTGCCAGGGCGAATACAGCTATAAGGCAGTGCGCGGCAAAGACTGCCTGCCTTACGTGCAAGCCATCATGAGCGAGCAGCAAAGACGCTTCGTCGAAAATATGGCTCCCGCTTTCCTGCCCCTGCCCCACGGCAAACGATTGAAAATCGACTATGTGCCCGGACAGCAGCCCCGCGGCAAAGCCCGCATCCAAGAGCTGTTTGACTTCAAAGAGCAGGCCTGCGTCGCCGGCGGGCGCATCCCGGTGCTGCTCGATATCCTGGCGCCGAATATGCGCACCGTGCAGATCACCGCCGACTTGCCGCGCTTCTGGCAAGTACACTACCCCGGCCTGCGCTCAGCATTGGCAAAAAGATACCCCAAACATGAATGGCGCTAAAAATCAGCCGGAAGCTAATTGAGACACGAAGACACACCAAGACAGAGTAAGTAGACCCCGTCCAAAAAGCTCATAACGCTAGTGGCGCCCCTACAGGGCGCCGGATTCGGGGTGGCCTTTACCCAGGGTGGCGCTAGGCTCCTACGGAGCCTAGCGCCACCCTGGGCTATATTAGGTTGCCCTTTCAGGGCACCAAATGGACTGAATCACCGAGAAAAATTAGAATTTATTCCAAAAACTGCGTTCTTCAGGAGGTTTTTTGCTTCTGTAGTTAACCAACCAAGGTCAAAACTACTGTCAAAATAAGAATCGTTTGGTGAATTATACCGCAAAAATAAGTCGTTTTGTCCCTTAGCACAGCTCCCTACAAAACGGCGCATCCACTTGCGCCGTAGGCGGATAACCATGCTTAACCCCAGGCTTTAGCCTGGGGTGCAAGCACCACCAAAACCGGCGCCTCGTAGAGGCGCTACTATGCCCCCCCTCTTTTTGGACGGGGACTAAAACACACCAAGGCACACCAAGGCAGAGTAAATTGTATAAGGTTTTTTGAGCAGGCTTAAGACAGCCAAAGAGCGGCAACAAAGCATTAAGCAATTACATTAAAGCTTTACTGTTTTACGCAAGAACCCCTTGTGACTTGCTGTCCTCCCCCAAGCACTCAGACGCCGCAAGCATCATGAATATAATACCTGACTCAAGCGCCTGGCAGAAACTCCAGCAGCATTACAATCGCCTGTCGCAATGCAGCATACAGGAACTCTTCGCCGAAGACCCGCAGCGGGCTGAAAAATTCCGCCTCGAGTTCTTCGACCTCTTCCTGGACTACTCCAAGAATATCATCACCGAAGAAACCATGCGCCTGCTCATCGCCCTGGCCCAGGAGGCCGGGCTGCCCGAGGCCATCGAGGATATGTTCAACGGAGAGCATATCAACGCAACCGAAAACCGAGCCGTGCTGCATACCGCACTCAGAAACCGCTCTGACCAGCCTGTCTTCGTTGACGGCGCCGATATTATGCCGGACATAGAGCAGGTGCTCGAGCGCATGGCCGCATTCTGCGAAAAAGTGCGCGGCGGCAGATGGCTGGGACACAGCGGCAAACCCATCAGGGATGTGGTCAATATCGGCATTGGGGGCTCTGACCTGGGACCAAAAATGGCCTGCGAGGCGCTCATGGCTTTCGCCAGCCCAAACCTCAGAGTGCATTTCGTCTCCAATGTGGACGGTTTTCACCTGGCGCACACCCTCAGCCGCCTGAACCCGGAGCAAACCCTGTTTATCGTTGCCTCAAAAACTTTCACCACCCAGGAAACCATGTGCAACGCCGACAGCGCCAGGCAATGGCTGCTACAGGCCTTCGCCAGCAAAGAAGCCGTCGGCAAACACTTCGTGGCAGTGTCAACCAATAGCGAGGCAGTGGCCAAATTCGGCATACAAAGCGACAATATGTTCGAGTTCTGGGACTGGGTCGGAGGGCGCTACTCGATGTGCTCGGCCATAGGACTGCCCATTATGCTGCAAATTGGCCCGGAGCACTTCTTTCATATGCTGGAAGGATTCCACGAGATGGACCAGCACTTCCGCAATGCGCCCCTGCACAAAAACATGCCAGTAATACTAGCGCTGCTCGGGGTCTGGTACAATAATTTCTTTGGCGCCCAAAGCCATGCCATACTGCCCTACGAACAGGCCCTGCATCGCTTCCCGGCACATCTGCAACAGGTGGACATGGAGAGCAATGGCAAATCGGTGGACCGCCAGGGCAAACCGGTCACCTGGCAAACCGGAGCAGTTATCTGGGGAGAGCCAGGCACCAATGGCCAGCACAGCTTCTTCCAGCTACTGCACCAGGGAACCAAGCTCATCCCCGCCGACTTCATCGCATTCTGCCGCTCGCAAACCCCAATGGGAGAACATCAGCAAAAACTGCTGGCCAACTTCGTCGCCCAGACCGAGGCCTTGGCCTTCGGCAAGTCAAATGCCGAAGTATTGGCTGAAAACCCGGGTATCAGCAGCAGCCTGGCCGCCCAAAAAACCTTTGGCGGCAACCGCCCCAGCAATAGCATTATCGCCGACGAGCTTAACCCGCGCAGCCTGGGCAGACTGATGGCGCTATACGAGCACAAGGTCTTTACCCAGGGACAGATATGGAATATCTATTCCTTTGACCAATGGGGCGTGCAACTGGGCAAAGAGCTTGCTGACAAGGTCTTGGCCGAATTGCGCGGCAGCCGCCCAGCCGGCGGCCACGACAGCTCCACTAACGCTATTATTCAACACCTCAAACAGCGAGCCTGAAAATCGTACGGCCCTAAGATACACCGCGTCCAAAAAGCCCTTGAGCCACCAAGGCACACGAAGGGGGAGGACACGAAGGGGCACGAAGAGACACGAAGGCACACTAAGGGCTTATGCGTCGCCTGCGGCGACGCATAAGCCGCTTGCCCGTTTTGGTTTGTTGGTAAAAGAGAGCCGGACAAAGCAAAAAAAACGATGAATTTGCCTAAAAACGCAAATTTTCTGCTAAAATTTTAATTTTAGACGAATACGACTTGGTGTGTCTTTGTGTATCTTTGTGTATCTTTGTGTATCTTTGTGTATCTTTGTGTATCTTTGTGTATCTTTGTGTATCTTAGTGTCCAAAAATTCTCCACTCGCAAGTTTTATTTTCTCGGCTGCCTTCGTCAGCCGTTGTACTAGCCCACTATGTTCAAGCGCCCTTTAACAACGCAGTTCAGACTGCTGCAGCGGCATTTACAGGTCCGCCTCTACCTGCGCTGCCTGGCCTGGGCTTTGCTCTGCCTCTGCGGCGGCATCCTGGCCCTGGGACTCTGGGAACTTCTCTTTAAGCTAAGCGAAGGCGCTGCCGCACTCTGCATGGTGCTGCTCTTTTTGGCTTCGAGCATCTTTTCCAGCCTGCTCAGCGTCCGCCGCACAGGCCGCATAGCCACAGCTCGACAACTAGCTTTAAGCATTGAAAAGCAACACCCGGAGCTAATGGACCAGCTTATCTGCGCCGTCGAGCTTGAAGAGCAAAACCGCCAGCTCAATCCCCTGGAAGCAAGCCTGCTGCAGAGTGTGCAGCAAAAATACGCTCTCAAACCGGAGTTTTTCAGTTCCGGCTTCCAGAGCTTCTATCCCTGGCGGCGTAGCCTGCTGCTTATGCTGCTCGCTTTTCTGCTGCTTTTGCCCGGCACGAGGCTGGACGCCTTTCGCAAGGCCAAAGTTTATTTTAGAACCCTGCGCGGACTGGAGGCTGCCGGCATCAGGATCATCCTCCCCGCCTCGGAGTTCGCGCTGCATAGCGATGTGCCTATCAAGGCCGAAATCCTGCGTTGGGAAAACCAGGCCGAGATCGAGATCGAAGAGCAGGGCAACAAACGCTATGTGCAGGCCATGTTTGCCCAAAAAGAGCGCCTGCACAGCTTCACCATTTACGATATTAATGCGCCGCTGCGCTTTCGCGTGCGCAGCGCCTCGCTGCAAAGCGCCTGGCACAAAATCGAGGTCTACGAGCAGCCCGCACTCGAAGCGCTAAGCATACGCAGCATACCGCTGCCTTATACAAAAAACAAGGTGCAAAGCTTTAGCGAATTCACCGATTTCAGCCTCTGCGAGGGCGAGCAGTTTGAAATAATTATGCAAATGCCCTCGGGCATAGAAGCCAGAATGCAGGCCTCGCCAGAACTGCCAAATATAGTCCGCGGAGACCGGATGCTGCTGCTGGCCGACCAGAGCCGAAGCTACCAGGTGATCCTGCAAGACCAAAATGCGCACCAAAGCAAATGCCAGCCCTTTCAAGTAAGTGTCGAGCCCGACCTGCCGCCCGTGCTGGAAGTCAAACAGCCGAAACTGGACTCGAACATCAAACCCGGCGACTCCATCTTGCTAGACCTGCTCGCACGTGACGACTACGGACTGCAAGAAATCAAACTGCAATTCTCGCTCTCCGGCGGCGAAAGGCAGTTCTTGCAGCTCTACAAACTCGAAGACAAAAACGATGCCGAAAAAGAACTGCAATACCGGGAGTTCTGGGAGCTGGAAAAGATGGATTTGCAGCCTGGAGACCTGCTCAGCGGCATGATCATCGTCAGCGACAACCGTGAGCCTAGTGCGCAACACACCCGCAGCGAGCTGTTTTTTATCACTGTCAAGCCAGAAGCTGACGAACTCGAAGCCGAAGGCGATATGCCCGGAAAGGAAATGCAGGCCGACATCAGCGATTTGCTGGCCGAGTCCAAAAGGCTGCTGCGTTTGACCTGGGAGAATCTGGGACTGGCCGGCAGTCTGCGCGCAGAGGAGCTGCAAAAGCGCAATTTCGAGTTGCTGCGCGACCTGCACCAGCTCGAGGTAGAGCTGCGTCAGCGCTTAAACCAGTTGCAGGAGCTTAGTCAGGGGCTTATGGCCGAACCCCTGCCCAGCCTGTTTCAGCGCAGCAGCCAGTTTATGCTGGCCGCCGCCGCACTGCTGGAACGCGAATTGCTCGAAGAAAGCCTGCAGCCGCAGGAACAAGCCCTCGCCGCCCTGGTGCAAATCGAAAACGAAATGCTCCAAAACGCCATTAAAAGCAAAGGTGAGCAAGGCTCGGAGGACAGCGAGGGAGAGGGGGAAAACGAGGGGCAGGACCAGGAACAGCAAAATAACGCAGAAAAGCAGCAGCAAGAACTCGCCGACTTGCGCGAAAACCTGCAACAACTGGAAAACCTGCTGCAGCGCCAAGAACAACTGAATCAAGAAGCCGCCCAGGGCAGCAGCCTGCCTGAAGACCTGGCGCAAAATCAAAGGCAAATACGCTCTGACAGCCTGGAGCTGGAACAAGCCTTGCAAGAGCTGCCCAACTGTGAAGGCGCCGCCGCCAGCCTGCAACAAGCCGCCGCTGAAATGGACAAGGGCAGCTCCGCGTTTTCACAGTCCGAAATACAGCGCGGCGGCATTCATGGCCAACGCGCGCAGCAGCAGCTCTTGCAGGCACAGCGCCAACTGCAGCAAAATCTACGCCAAAGCTCAGCTAACCAAATCAAACAACTGGCCGACCAGGGCGCGGAACTGGCCGAAAAACAGGCCGAGGCCGCCGCGGCGTCCGCAGAGGCCGCAGAAAAGAAAAATGATGTAGATAGACAAAAACTGCGGGAAGAGCAAAATCAACTGCGACAGCAGTACGCAGAGCTGCAGCAAAATATTGACGAGCTAGCCAACCTACTCAACGAAGACTACCCCGAAGCCAGCCAGGCGCTGCGCGAAGCCGCCGCCAGAACTGCACAACAGGGACTGGATAAAAAGATGCAGCGCGCCAGCAACGCCCTGCTCTACAAGCAGTTCCAGGCAGCCAGCCAGGAACAAAGACAAACCGCCAATCATTTGCAAGCTTTGGCTCAAGACCTGGATAACAGCGCCCAACTGCTGCCGCCTTTCAGTAGCGAAGAACTGCGCGAAATGCTGAAACAATTGCAGAAAATGGCCGAACAAATGCAGCAAGATGAAGGCCAGACAGAAACGCAGGGCAAACAAGCGCAAAAATCGCGGCAGGCTCGCGAGCAGGCGGCGCAAATGCTGCAGGAGATCGCCGAGCCATTGCAGGACCAACGCCTGCAAAATATCGCTGATGAACTCAACGCACCAGGCGCAGAACACAGCCAGGCTTCGCAGAATCATGCCCGCGCCCAGGCGCTTTTGCGCGCCGCCGGCAGCATCCTGCAGGAACACTTGCTGCAAATGCTCCGGGACGACAAAATCAATTTCAGCCGTGAAACCATCAGCCCGCCGCGAAAATACCGCAGACAAGTGGAAAAATACTTCAAAGAGCTCTCGAAATAAGCTGCTGCCTAAAAACTTCGTGTGTCTTCGTGT
>JAAZIY010000461.1 GCA_012800625.1 Lentisphaerota bacterium | reverse complement strand
TGGTGCCCCAAAGGGGCAACCTAATGTAGCCCAGGGTAAGCGAGGCTCCGTAGGAGCCGAGCGCCACCCTGGGTAAAAGCCTCCCCCAAAATCCGGCGCCCTGTAGGGGCGCCACTAACGGCCTTTCGGCGTTATGACCTTTTTGGACGGGGGCGAAGGCACACGAAGTTTAAGTCTTTTGCGGTTAGATACAGCTTGCCGTTCTGGAGTTTATCATGCCGGTTTGTCACATTTACAACTCATCCGGGATGCGGCTGGTTCGTTTCAGCACTGAGGCTTACGAGCAAACTGGTCGCATCAGCATAGGGCGCTCCTCCAGTTGCAATGTCAGCCTGAAGGGCTTTGCCCAGTCCTACATCAGCCGCGAGCATTTTGTCTTGGACAAGCGCGCAGGTCTCTGGCACATACAGGATCGCAGTCACATCGGCATCATGAAGGACGCCGTGAAGGTGAAGAGCGCGCCTTTGGAAGAGGGCGACATATTTCGTTTCGGTCAGCTTTTTTTCTGTTATGGCTCGACAGCTGGCCCCAGCGACTATGATCTGTGCTGGGAGTCGGAGGATTTTGGGCATGAGGGTCGCGCGGTGCTTTGGCCCGGGGTCAATTCCCTGGGTGCCTCGAAGGACAACTATGTCTGCATCAGGCAAGGCGAGGTGTCGCGCTTTCATGCGCTACTTAGTGTCAAGGCTGACTCGCTGAGCTTTGAAAACAGCAACCGCAATATCGTCAGCTTTCTGGACGGCACGAAGCTGGACACTACGCCGAACAGGCTAAGCACGCGCAGCCGCCTCATTCTTGGCGATGTGCCGGTGCATGTGCAAAAAGTAAGCCGTCAGGTGGAAGCCGACGAAGGCTCCACCGCCCAGTCGCAAGAGCAGCTAAGCCCCGAAGAAGTGCTGGCCATGCAGGCCAAGCTGACGCGCAAGATACCCTTTCCGCTGCTCTGCCTGCTGATTTTCAGCTTCGGATTCTTGGCCTTTCTGATGATTATGCTCTATATTCTTTTACTTTGAGCCGGGGCGGCTGGCTTTTGTGCTGCTCGCAGGCTGGAAGGATTTCTGCAAGATATAAGGTGTTCCATGCCTAAGCTACATGATTTTTTACACAAGGGCAGCTTCAGCTCACTGCAGGCCAGTTTGCTGGAAATGAACCCGGTGGACCTGGCGCAAGAGCTAGAGCAGATGGATCGCGGTGAGATGATGATGGTCTTCCGCCTTATGCCCAAGGACCTGGCGGCAGCGGTGTTCACCTATCTGGACAGCAGTCTGCATCAGCATATAGTCGAGAGCATCACGGCGCACGAAATCCGTGAGCTGATTGACGAGATGTTCATTGATGATGCCGTGGACCTGCTAGAGGAGCTGCCCTCCAACATGGTGCGCGCCATTATCAACAACACCAGCTCTGGCACCAGGAGCCTTATCAACACTTTTTTGAAGTATCCGGAAAACAGCGCCGGCAGCCTGATGACTGTCGAGTTTGTCGGCCTGTTTGAAGATATGAGCTGCAAGGAGGCTCTGGACCTAATCCGGCATTCCGGGGTGGACAAGGAAACCATCTATACTTGCTACGTCACTGACAAGAGCCGGCATCTGACCGGAGCGGTGTCGCTGCGACGCATCCTGCTTAGCGACAACGACTGCCTTATCTCGGAGATCATGCACAGCTCGGTGATCAGCGTGCATACCTCTGACGACCAGGAGGAAGTGGCGCAGAAATTCCAGCTTTATGACCTGTTGGCCATGCCGGTGGTGGACCGGGAGGGGCGCATCGTCGGCATTATCACCATTGACGACATTGTTGACGTCATTGAGGCTGAGAACACCGAGGACATGGAGCTGATGGCGGCTCTGCACCCCTCCGAGACCGAATATATGAAGACGGGGGTCTGGGAGCTTTCGCGCAACCGCATTGTCTGGCTCACCATACTGATGATTTCGGCCACCTTTACCAGCATGATCATCGGTCGCTACGAGGACATGCTGCAGAAGGCGGTATTGCTGGCCGCCTTTATTCCCATGCTGATGGACACTGGCGGCAACTGCGGCAGCCAGGCCGCCACCCTGATTATCCGCGGCATGGCGGTGGGCGAGATACATTTGCAGGACTGGTGGAAGATAGTCTGGAAGGAGCTGCGCGTGGGCTGCCTGGTCGGCCTGATGCTGGGCGCGCTGAATTTTGCCCGGGTGAGCATCTTTGCCAACAATGGCTTTATGGTGGACCTTTGCGTCACCATCACCTTGTTTCTGACCGTGGTGCTGGCCAAGACCATGGGCTGCATCCTGCCGCTGTTCGCCAAGTTCTGCAAGTGGGACCCGGCACTCATGGCCAGCCCGCTGATAACTACCATAGTGGACACCTTCTCACTGCTTATCTACTTCGCCGTGGCCCAAATGCTGCTCTGATTTTTTGTACAGCAAGAGACACTAAGTCACACCGCGTCCAAAAAGCGTTTGAACCACTAAGGGTCACGAAGGGGGGAGGACACGAAGGCACACGAAGGCACACGAAGGCACACGAAGGCACACTAAGGGCTTATGCGACGCCTGCGGCGCCGCATAAGCCGCTTGCCCGTTTTGGTTTGTTGGGAAAAGGGAGCCGGAATTTTTTGCTAAAATGTCATTTTTTTCTTGAGAATCTGTCCATTTGGTGCCCCGAAGGGGCAACCTAATGTAGCCCA
>JAAZIY010000074.1 GCA_012800625.1 Lentisphaerota bacterium | reverse complement strand
GACTGGAGCGAACTGGAGTTCCAGCAGGCCTTGCAGGTATACAGCAGCCTGACCAAGACCGAGACGCCGCTGGAGCCGCGCCCAGACCTGGTCGTCTGGCCCGAGTCCGCCGTGCCTGCCTCCATAGACTATCCGGAATATGCCCAGGCGATCCGCGAGCTGCAGGCCTTCACGCAGACCCCATTGCTGCTGGGGGCTACCAACTATAGGCGCAATCCCGCCGAACCGGGACAGAGCAATCTTTTCAACAGCGCCTTCCTGCTTGACGCCGAAGCCAGAGCAGTCAATTATTATGACAAGATACACCCGGTGCCCTTCGGTGAATATGTGCCCGGCAGCAAGTATTGGCCCTGGCTGGTCGAGTTGATCGGCATGGGACGGGACCTGAGCGCCGGGCAAAATTACACTATCTTCGAGCTTCCCAAAGGTGGGCGGGCAGGCGTCAATATCTGCTTCGAGGATGTCTTCCCGGAAATCAGCCGGCGTTTCACGCTGCTGGGTGCCAACCTGCTTTTCAGCATCACCAATGACTCCTGGTATAAGCAGAGCGCCGGTTCGCGGCAGCATCTCAGCCATGTGGTCTTTCGCGCCGTGGAAAACCGGCGCCCGCTACTGCGCTCCGGCAACAATAGCGATACCTGCCTGCTCTCACCATACGGGGAAATTCTGGGAATTATGCGTGACCCGGAAAACGGCAGCTACTTTACCCGAGGAGCCATGCGCTTTGCACTGCCCGTGCAGGATAACTGGGGCAAGACCTTTTATACTCTATACGGCAATCTTTTTGCCGCCTGCTGCGTTATATTCACGGCGGCGAGCTGCGCCCTGGTCTTCGTGAGCTGGTTTAAACGCAAGAAAAAACTGCTCGCCGAAATCAGCGAATGAAGTAAAAGAGGCGCGGTGATTTTCTTGAAGAGGCTTTGGTCGGTAAATTTTTGTAGGCGGTATATAGCTTAATATGCAAGAACAGAGAGCATATCTGGATGTGAATGGGCGCAAGCTCTACTTCGCCCTCTATCTGCCGGAGCATGAGCAACCTGACTGTGCCCTGCTGATAGCCGAACCCTTCGGCGAGGAGAAGCGGAGCTGCTCACGTATGCTGCATAGGTTGGCGAAAAAACTGCAGCGGCAAAATGTCGCCGTGCTGAAATTTGATTTCAGCGGCACTGGCGACAGCGCCGGCACCTCGTCTGCTGTGCAGTGGCGGCACTGGCAGGAGGAGCTGGATGGGTCTCTTGAGCTGCTGCGGCGGCAAAGCCGGGCAAAACGCCTGGCGCTGCTGGGACTAAGGGGCGCAGCCCTGCTGGCCGCCGAGCTGGCCTCAAGAAAAAAAGTTGACAAGCTTCTGCTGGCAGAACCTATATTGACGGGTAAAGACCTGCTGGGCGAATTGGAAAAACGTCAGAAAATAAAGGAAGCGATCTCGGGCGGACTGGTAAGCGAGCCTGCCGAGCTAACTTGGCAAAAAGGAGAAAATGCGGACTTTGCCGGCTTCGAGATTAACCCGAATTTCGCGGCGCAATTAGGCCAGGCTAACTTACTGGACTACTTGCAGAAAGTCAGCTTGGACAGCAGCTTGCTACTGCTGCGTGTTAGTGGCTCAAG
>JAAZIY010000460.1 GCA_012800625.1 Lentisphaerota bacterium | reverse complement strand
GGATGAAGGCAGCACCAAGGCGGGCTGGTACGCCACGCACGCTTTTTATGACAGCAGTGCTTTGCAGGGGCTTTCCATCAGGCGCTTTGTCGAGGCTGTGCAGGCCGAGGGGGTTGCCGGCTGCCGTGCCGGCGGCAATCGGCCTTTGCATAATCATCCTTTGTTCAGCAGCTTTGACATCTACGGCCACGGCAAGCCCACCGCCAGGGTTTTCCTGCCCGAGGATGTAGACCCGCGCGCGCTGACTGGCGAGCTGCCGGAGACTGAGCGCATCAACAGCCGTATCTGGGGCGAACCCTGGTTCAAGCATTATAGGGAAGAAGAGATCAAACCCTACGCCGAGGCAGTGCGTAAAGTGTTGGAAAATTATGAAGAGCTGCTGCCTGGCGACCAAAAGCAGGCTGAGGAGAGCGGCTGGGCATTGACTCGGCGCAAGGACTGAGAACGGGGATTTGGGCGACGCGGCTTTCAGCTTGCTAAACAATAAACCTGGCGGTTTGGCGTTTATGTAGTCGTGTCGCCCTGGTTTTCTTCCTGCCTTGAATTGAACCGCGTTCAAAAAATCTTTGAGCCACTAAGGCACACTAAGGGGCACGAAGACACACGAAGGCACACTAAGGGCTTATGCGGCGCCGCAGGCGCCGCATAAGCCGCTTGCCCGTTTTGGTTTGTTGGGAAAAGGGAGCCGGACAAAGCAAAAAAACTCGATGAAATAGCAGGAAAACGCAAATTTCCTGCTAAAATTCTAATTTTAGACGAAGACACACCAAGTCAGATGACCAAGTTTGTCAGAAACATATGTACCGCGCTGAGCTGGAGCCGTCAGCACTGTTATGTAGTGCGCTTGCAGCGCAGCCGCGACAAGTTTAAGCTGCTTGCCTGCTGGGATGCGGAGGTGGGCAAGGATCAGTCGTTGACTGAGCTTTTGCCTGCCGGCCTGCGTCAGGTGGACTGTGGCGAGCAGGAGTTTATTGTGGCGGCGGCCTCCGGCGGCGGCTGGGGCAGTGTTGACTTGCAGCTGCCGGCTCTGCCAGAGGCGGAGCTGAGAAACGCCCTGCAGTTTGAGCTGCGCAAGCAGACCCCGATCGCGCCGGAAAAGCTACGCTGGGGCTACCGGGTGCTGGCGCAGCGCGACAAGGGGGCCGGCCTGCAGGTGCGCCTCTTCTATATCAAGGATGACGAGTGGGGGCGCTGGTGCAATGTGCTCAATGGGGTCTCGCATGTGGATGCCATTTTGCCGGCGCCGCTCTGCCTGGACCCGCTTTTTGAGGACGACGAGTTTTGTTTTCCCGAGGAGAACTCCTGTTTTGTTTACCGGCGCGATGGCGCCCGGCGCCTGGTAGAGCGCCGCGAGCTTCCCGCCGCCTTGGACCTGGCAAAGGCTTTTCCGCCACTAGGTTCTTTTCAGCTGGGTGCTCTGGCTGAGAAGCCTGAGCAGTTGCAGCTTGCCTATATGCCGGCGCTGCTGGCGGCGGTCTATGGCTTGAGTGAAAGCTCCAATCTGGATCAGAAGACCCTGATTGCGCCGCCTGAGGCCTTGCAGGCAAGGCGCTACTTTGCCAGCAAGCTGACTGCTTGTGCACTGCTTTTCTTTATCTGCCTGAGCCTGGGCCTTGGTCTTTTGCGGCAGTTGCAGAGCCGTGCGGCGCATTTGCGCCGGATCGATGCGGAGATCAGCATGGTGCAGGCGCAGCTCAAGGCGCTGAAGGACGAGCTAGGCAGCCCGCAGGAGAAGGAATTTGCCCTTAATCTGGAACAGGAGCTGCGCGACAATGTCCTTAACTCGCCGAGCTTCCCGGAGGTATTGCTGGAGCTGAGCAACCTGATCGAGCCGCCCACCTGGGCCTCCTCACGCCTGGAATGGAATGCCGGGCAGGTGACCATGCAGCTGCAAAGCCCGCAAAGGGACCTGGAGCTGGCCGGCAAGCTGGAGGAGTCACCCATACTGGGCGACGTGCGCGAACTGTCATCCTCGTATAACCAAGGCAGCCATATAGCCAGGCTTACCTTGAACGCCAGATATGATACGCCGGAGGAAAAAACCGAGTTTGAGCAGAGGCGCGCGCGGCGACTCGAGGCCGAAAAACTGGCGCGTGAAAGACAGGCGCAGCAAGACTTGGCAGAAGAAGACCTGGCGGAGGAACCAAACGGGGGCGGGGAGAACGAGGCTGCCGCTGCCGAGGAAGATGTGGGAGCCGAGGAGATTGACGATTGATGTTGGACACTAAAAGACACTAAGTTTATATGTCATTACTTGCGAAGATCAACCGTAGACAGCTTGTTTTGCTGTTGCTGATGCTTTTCATCGGCTTCTTTTTTG
>JAAZIY010000459.1 GCA_012800625.1 Lentisphaerota bacterium | reverse complement strand
TCACTTCAAGGCGACACAACAGCCGGCGAAACAGTGAAAAATGCGGACAGGGGAGGGATGTGTCTCGAAATGGCGAGGCGGAGCAGACTGCGCGAAAAATATTTTTTTTGGGTTTCTGATTCTTTGGCACTGGTCTTGGTGTTCAAGAATCTGGTGTTTTTCTTGACAGCTTATTTTTCGGCGATACATTATGCTCCATGTTGTAGGCCTGTCGCGGGATGGGCGCTATTTTTGTTCAGTTTGAAAGGGAGTTATTATGGGGTTTATGAAGGAATTCAAGGATTTTGCCATGCGCGGCAATGTGATGGATATGGCGGTGGGTATCGTCATCGGCGGCGCTTTCGGCAAGATAGTCTCGTCTTTTGTGGCTGATGTTATCATGCCGCCATTGGGGCTGCTACTGGGCAAGGTGAATTTCACCGACCTGGTGCTTACCTTGAAGGAGGCGGTGCCGGCAGTGGTGGAAAATGGCCAGGAGCTGGAGCCGGCAGTGGCGGCAGTGACGCTGAATTACGGCCAATTCGTGCAGACCGCAGTGGACTTTATCATTATCGCCTTTGCTATTTTCTTGGTCGTGAAGGCGATGAATGCGCTGAAACGCAAAGAGGAGGCGGCTCCGCCACCGCCACCCCCGGCGCCGCCGGAAGCAAGCAAGGAAGAACTCTTGCTTACCGAAATCCGGGACCTGCTGAAAAAATAGCGGGACAAAGCCGGCATAAGCCGCAGGCATCTATGGCCTGCGGCTTTTTTTGTTTATTGCAGCAGTGTTACTCCCAGCAGGCCGATAATCACCTCGTTGGCCAAGGCCTCGATGTGCAGCGCGGCCAGAGGCCTTTTGACGTCGCAGTTGATGATCTGCACTATGCCGTGGTTCCATTCGCTGAAATAAAAATACGGGTTTTCTTTTTGCAGCGCGGCAGTGAGCCAGTCGTCGCAGTTTTGCGCATAGACCAAGGCACGTCGCTCGCAGAGTCCGTCGGCGTAATGCACTGCCACACGGGCGTTCTCGAGTCCGGCCTGCATGGCATTCGTGGTGCAGATAAAAAACACGGCCACTGCCTGCGCCTGTCCTTGCAGGGGGATGCGCAGGCGGTCGGGAAAGTTATCCCAGATAGAGACGCAGGCAATATTGTCGCCTTGCGCCGGCGTGCGGAACGAAAGCCCGTCGGGGAGTTGATAGACTCCGTCGGCGGCCTGGCGCAAGCGGCTGTCATCTACTTGCACGGCGTTATGACCGCACTGATTCCAGTCCCAGGCATAGCGTCCGTTCAGGCGCATTCCTATCGAGTAGCTAGTCGGTCTGGGCGAGCGGTATTCCTGCTGATGCAATGTGCTCAGGCTGCTGTTGAAATAGTTTTGCAAGCAGACATGGGTCTGCACTGTGTAGGCAGGTAGCGCTTGCGCTTCCTCGTGTTGTGCGGCGATTTCCACCGCCAGGGGCAGCCAGAGCCTGGCCTGCCGCAGTTCCACCAGGGCGAAGACCTCGTGCCAGCCGGGTTTGCCGGCGATGCGCAGCAGGCGGCGTTGTTGCGAGGCGCCGCCAGGCTCCTCAGCGAAGGCCCCCTTCAGTTCCAGTATCCTGCCCGAGTCGCATTCCAGTGCCGCCAGGTTGCCGGCATAGCTCTGCAGTTTTTCCTGTTTGAGCTTCGGCAATGCGGTTTCGCCGTAGAAGACCCGGACTTCCAGGTCATCCTGCAATCGAGTCTCGATGCGTATAAAGGCGCAGCCTATGCCTGGCTCGATATGGAACTGGCAGGGTTGCTTGTTTAGCCAGAGTTCCTCGATTTCGGCTTTTCGCATTGGAATGCGGATGATTTTCAAGGCTTTGTGCCGGCAGCGCAGACTGAGGCGGTCTTCGAATGCGCTGCAGTTCCAGAACAGCTGCAAGTCGGGCAGCTGCAGCTCGGCTTGCTTCCAGTGCTCGGGCAGTTGCGGGCTGACATAGAGCTCGTCCTCCAACAGCCTGAAGCTCAGTCCCCAGAGTCCTTCGCAGAGCAGTCGCAGCAGCGTGCTGCTGAGGTCGGTGAAGTCCAGGTCGCCGTGGTCGGCTCCGCCGCTGTCATTCAGTACGTGCCTGATAATGCCGGGGTTATGGCTGAGGTAGTATGCGTCAATCAGGCCCTGCACGATTTCCCAACCCTTTTGTTTTTGACCGACCTGGAAGTAGGCCAGGGCCAGGCAGGCATTTTCGGCGCTGAACAAGCCGCAGGTGGAATATTTTTTCGGCAAC
>JAAZIY010000458.1 GCA_012800625.1 Lentisphaerota bacterium | reverse complement strand
GCTGAAATGGCCACCTGCCGCGGCGGCACATCCTGGCGCTGCAAAAAAAGCTTGATCAGGTTCCAGGTGCGCGGCGTCGTCTTGAGCGTGATGCGGTTACTTTCATCATCGGTATAGACGATGACCTCGGTGTCGAACACCGTCGTAGTCAGGGAGTTTTTGGCCTCGCCCTGGGCCTGGGTACTGCTCCTGGCAGTGCTGCGCGCCGGCGTCGTGGTGCTGCGCGTCGCTGCCGTCTGTGTAGCCGCTCCAGTGCTCAGCGCGCCATCCCGGCCGCTGCTGGCAGTGGCCCGGGCCGAAGTGCTGCGCGTGCTTGACACCGAGCTTGGGCTGCTGCTGCTCACCGTATTGAAAAACGCGTCCAGGGAAGCGCTGAGCTTCTCCACCGTGCTATGGCGCACATTATAGAAGTAAATCTCTTCGCGGTCAAGCAGGTCGGAGCGGTCCAGGGAGCTTATCCAGCCGCCCACCTCGTCAAGCACCTCGCTTAATGCCGCCGAGACCACGATAACGCCCACTCTGGGCAAGGCGCTGATCTTGATGGCGCCGCCGCTGCTGCCCGTGCCGCTGGCCACCGGCAGACCGAGCACCGGCAGCAAGAGCTGCAGCTCGGCGGCCAGCTCCTCTGCGTCCACCTCCTTGCAGGGAAAGCATTTTACCGGCCAGGCCTGCTCGCCTTTGCTGTCCAGACGCTTGATCAGCTCCCTAATCTTATTGATGTTAGCCGGAGCCTCGACAATGAGCAGCGTATTGGAGTCAACTATGTCGTTGACCGTGGCCCCGTCAGTCAAAAAAGGACGCACCAGATTGGCGATGTCGGCGCTTTTCTTGTAGCGGATACTCAGAAAATCGACAATGACATTGGGCTGTATCTCGTGGTCGGCAAAAATACGGCGCTCCTTGGGCATCTTGTCGAAAGGCAGAATATGCACAAAACCGGGGTTTTTCGAGGCGTAGGCTCCGGCCAGCCAAAGGATATGCTCGAAGGTGGCCCAGGTCTCGCGAGCCGTCATGCTGGCCTTGATCTCCATAGTGATGGCACCCTTCACTGCCGGGTCAACCAAATAGCTGAAATTGAGCATATTCTCGGAGGCAAAAGTCTTGGTGACCACGTCTATCGAGTCGCCGTTGAAGATAAAACCGACATCGAGCAGCGTCTCCGGATCAGGCACCCCCTTGATCAAGTTGTCGGGGTACTCCGAGACCGCAAAGCTCTCGCCGGCCTTCGAGGAAACCCGGTCGGGCATATCCAGCTTGCGCTCGATGGCAGGCCCCTCGGTCTCAGTGCCGCTGCTCACCGATATGGGCGTCTCATCAAGCATCTCGGCCTGACGCGTGGTGATATGCGTGAAGGGCAAAGGCCGCGGCTCGGCAATGCTCTCGTCAAACAAAGGCTCCGGACCAAGCAGCGCGGCCTGCTCAAGACTGCTGCAACCAGAGCAGAAAACCAGCGCCAGACTGAAAAATAAAAATATATGCTTGTAAATCAAGTTGGACATAGGTAACCCGGGGCTCAAAAACAAGGGAACGTATGATGAAGGGATAACAAAAAGAGACTGGACAAAACCTGGAACGGGAACGGGAGCGGGAGCGGGGAGCAGCCTGAAGGCTGTACTACATACCTGGGACGGAAACCGGCAAGTGTGCCTTCGTGTCTCTTCGTGCCCCTTAGTGTCCTCCCCCTTCGTGTGCCTTTGTGGTGCAAGGGCTTTTTGGACGGGATCTACTCTAGCGGTTGCTCCTGGCGCGTCTCTCCGCGCTCTCGCGGTAAAGTTGCTGCAAGCGCTGCTGCTGCGCGCCAAGACCCTCAGCCGGCTGCGTTGCAGTACGCCCGCCGGCCGGAGGCTGCTGCGCGCCGGCAGCCGGCGTCGCAGTGCCCTGCTGCACCCGTGAACGCCAGGCGGCGCGCCGCTCTGCGGCGGCGGCATCACCCTGCTCGCGGCTGTAGCGCCGCCTGCCGCCCGCTGGCCCCGCGCTTCCCGGCGGTCCTGGAGGGCGGTTGGTCCCGGCGGCATTGGCTGCCGCCGCGGCGGAGGGATCGGAGGTGCTGGCCGCCTGTGCCGCCAGGGCGCGCAGGCGCTCAGTCTCCTCGCGCTGCCGGGCACGGCTGGCCGCCTCGGTAACCGCCACATCTTTGCGTTCAGCACTGGCGGCACTGCCAAACTCGATCTGCAGCTCGAGTCGCTCGGCGCCGCGCATCAGCAGCACGCTGTTCTCGGCAGTGTTGATTTCAGTGAGCACATAGCCGCTGTCGTTGATCTGATCGCCTACGGCAAAAACAAGCTTTTGCGGCTTTGCCGGCTCGGCTGCCCCCGCGTCCGCCTCCGGCTGGCGCTGACCAGTCGCCCTGGCCTGCACCATGCGGTTGCGCGCCGTAACCTGAGTGCGCAAGCCACCAGGACGGGCAGCGACAGCAGCGCGCGGCGCCGCACGACGCGCAGCCAAAACCTGCTGCTTAATCACCGCAACCGGCTTGACCTCACCAGGCAAGCCTATCCAAGCCAGACCGGTAAGCTCAAACTCTGAATTCACCGGCGCAGACTCGGACTCGGAGGATTCAGACTCGCCGCCGCTGCGCTCAGTGCGCTCCGGACAAAACAAGGAGCGCTCCCAAAGCTCGTCCATAGGCAAGGACTGCCGGCCTTGGGCATAAACCTGGCCGCTATCCAAACGCAAAGGGCGGCTCTCCTTGAGCGCGGAGGCGTCATTGTTGATGGCGGGCAACTCGGGACGGGCCAGCCTCTTGCCCAGATTCCAGCTGCCAAGCGCGCCAAGCAGTAAAACCGCGTTGATGATTAACCATGAGAATCCATTCATAAAGCTGCACCTCCTTTCACGTTGTCGCCACTAGCCTCAAGAGCCGGCGCCTGATTAAGAAAGTCAACCGCCTCGCTGCCCAAAACCAGGGCGCGCAAGCGGGCGGACAGGTTGACGTTCTTGGGCTGCCGCGGATTGTCCGGCTCTATGCGGCAATAGTTCCAGTTCAGCTTGTCGCCGTAGCCATGCACCTCTTGCAGCAGCCTGCTGACCTCGCGCATGCTCACTGCGCGCAGCTCCAGGCGTATCTGCACCTCTTGTATATGCGACAGCCCGGGCAGCTTGTTGCGCTGCAAGTCGATCTTTTGAGTGGCCGGCAGCTGCGCCTGGCGCAAGAGCTTGCCGAACTCCTTGTTGATCTCCTGGTCCACCAAGGCGCGCTGGCCGCTGGCAAACCAATAAGGCTCAGCCAGAGACTGCAAGGCCTGCAGCTCCTCCTGACGCTCGCTTGACTGCTTGCGCGCCACCAGCAAATCGCTGCGCAGAGACTGCAGCTCCTGCACGCGCTGCTCCAGCAATGCCGAGGTAGGCAGTGAAAAGCTGATGAAACGCCGCACAAAAAAGAAGCCGATCAAAAGCATCAGCAACAGCAAAACAAGCTGTCTACGGTTGATCTTCGCAAGTAATGACATATAAACTTAGTGTCTCTTAGTATCCAACCTCAATCGTCTATCTCCTCGGCTCCCACGTCTTCCTCGACAGCAGCAGCCTCGTTCTCTCCGCCGCCGTTTGGTTCCTCCGCCAGGTCTTCTTCCGCCAAGTCTTGCTGCGCCTGTCTTTCACGCGCCAGTTTCTCAGCCTCGAGTCGCCGTGCGCGCCTCTGCTCGAACTCGGTTTTTTCCTCCGGGGTGTCATATCTGGCGTTCAAGGTAAGCCTGGCTATATGGCTGCCTTGGTTATACGAGGAAGACAGTTCGCGCACGTCGCCCAGTATGGGTGACTCCTCCAGCTTGCCGGCCAGCGCCAGGTCCCTTTGCGGGCT
>JAAZIY010000457.1 GCA_012800625.1 Lentisphaerota bacterium | reverse complement strand
TCGCTAAGCACGGTGCCGCTGGCCTCTTCAACAAAAGGGCTGAAGCCGCAGGCTCCACTGCAGAGCACTGGCAGGCCGGCGGCCATGGCCTCAAGCAGCACCGCGCCTGCCCCCTCTCTGCGCGCCGGATGCAACATCAGATCGGCGGCAAGCAGAAGCTCGGGCACATCATCGCGAGGGCCAAGAAAGTCAAGCAAGGCTTCCGCGCCATGATTCTGCAGCATCCTGCGCAGTTTTTCCGGCGAATCGTTGCCGGCCAGAAAAAAACGGCAGCTTGCACGCAGCTCTTCAGGCAGCTGCATGATAGCCTTGACAACGCGGTCCACTCCCTTCAGCCAGAAGTTGCTGCCCACCTGGAGCAGCATCAGCTCATTATCGCCCAGGCCCAGCTCCGCCCTTTTTTTCCGTCTTAGCTCCTCCGCGTTTTCCGGGCGCAGGCAGCGTTCATCTATGCCTGGCGGCAGATATATAAAGCGCGATTCGGGCAACTGATAGGCCTGCATAAACTCTTCTCGCTGCGCCGGCGCTATATACATGATCCGGGTATTGGCCAGGGGACTGCATATTGCAGCTTCCTGCTGTAGATATGTACGATACCTGGGCAGGGTTTGAAGGGTTAAAAGCGAGTGTTTCTGTGGCATCCAGTCCGCCATGCAGGAGTCCGCGGCAAAATAAAAATCCGCGCCGGGCAGTCGATTCATCGCCAATGCCACATCGAAGCCATGCCGGTAGCGGTACTGCAAGAAATCCCGGGCAAAATTATGCATGCGCCGGTGATTGCTAAAACCCCTGGGCTTGATGATTTCAACCCGTATGTCTTCGCAGGGACGCGGCCCCGACCAGGCGCTAGTAAGGATGCAGACCTGATGACCGCGCTTGGCCGCCTCCTGGGCAAAGCGCAAAGTGTCACTTTGCAGCCCCCCCCAGGGAAAATATTTATATAATCCTAAAAGTAGTTTCATGGTTTGACAGTATAAAAAAACTGTAAGAAAAAGACCAGGGGATACTATAATGCGCCTCTGCCCTAAAAAGGTGTGCACACAAAATTTTGGCCAGCAGGACGAACTAAGACGAAGCAAGTTTTTACAGCTTTGGTTCCACACTGGCCTGCATTTTTTGAAATGTCTCAGCTGGTAAAAAGAAAATAAAAGCTTGCAAACACAGAGTCAAAGGCTATGTTAGACCCCGTCCAAAAAGGTCATAACGCCGATCGATTTTTTCTGTTTTGTCCGACTCCCTTTTCCCAACAAACCAAAACAGGCAAGCGGCTTATGCGGCGCCGCAGACGCCGCATAAGCCCTTAGTGTGCCTTCGTGTCCAAAAGAGGCTCTCTGGGCGGGTCTGAGCAAATATTGTCGCGACGGATTGAAAACGCTGAAAAAACGGTTAAGTTATTTGGTTTACGTTAATAGGCCTTTTTATTCTTTTCTCAATGGAGCTTGCTGTGTCCTCTCCTTTAAGTGCGACTTATTGTCTGGCCCAGGCCGGCGGCGCCGCTCCCGGCGGCAACCCTTTCGGCTCTCTGCTTATTATGCTGCCCTTGTTTGGGCTGATGTATTTTTTGTTTATTCGCCCGCAGAAGCGTCGTCAGCAGCAGGTGCAGGAGATGCTCAGCAAGCTCAAGCTGGGCGACCGCGTGATGACTAACGGCGGCATGCTGGGGCTGATCAGCAGGGTCAGCGACAAGACCGTGCATATCGTGCTGGCCGACAAGGTCGAGGTCGAGTTCGTGCGCTCCGCCGTGGCCGAGATCATCAGGGAGCCGGAGGCCGAAACAGAGGAAAAAAGCAAGGCTGACGCCAACGGCAACAACGGCAACAAGCCGGCGCCAGGCAAATAAGCCCAGGCGACAGCGCGACGGAAATATAAATAATGTCTAAAACTAGACGCTTTGCGTTCCGAGGCAATTTTTAAGGTAACAGTTTATGAAAAAATCTTTGCTTATCCGTTGGTCCATCATACTGCTTGTAATCGTTGCCTGGACCTGGTCCATGTTTCCCTTGCAGGACTCCGATTATCTGGACTGTTTCAGGCAGGTCTCGGCCAAGCAGGTGGAAAAGCATCTGCGCGCCGCCGGGAAGCTAGGCGCCCTGGAGGAGGCCGAAGGCCTGCGCAAGCAGCTCTCCGAGCTGGATGACAAGAAAAGCGAGGAATACCAGGCCCTGGAGCAGCAGCTCAAGGATATGCAGGCCTCCGAGGCGTATTTAAGCCAGGCCAAGCTGCCCGAGGCCGAAAGCCTGAAGGCCAAGCTCGACTACCAGGAGCTAATGCAGAGAGTGGCCGACATACAGAAGCAGGACAGTAAAATATCCGGCTACAAGGCTCTGGAACGCGCCGCCAACGGAGACTCGGAGAACTACCGCATCCGGCTCAGCCAGTTCGTCAAGGTGCCCTTGCAGGGCAAGTCCTCCAACAAGACCATCCTGCGCTATGTGCGCATCAAGTCGGCGGGCAAGCTCAACCTGGGGCTGGACCTGAAGGGCGGCACCGAGTTCATTGTGGGCTTTGACGCCAGCGAGCTGGGGCCAAACGACCGAGCCGAGGAAATCCGCGACCGCGTGCTGGAAATACTGCGCAACCGGCTGGACAACATGGGCGTCACCGAACCGGAAATCAAGGCCATCACCTCGGACTCGATCTCCATACGCATGCCCAGCGTAGACGAGGCCGACAAGAGCGACATACGCAGCACCATACGCCAGAGCGCCCGTCTGCAATTCCACCTGGTGGCCGCCAACAACAGCGAGCTGCTCAGCGAATACCATGCCGACCCGCGCCGCTTTCAAACCCCCATGCATCTGTTGCGCAAGGAAATCGAGGAGGAGCGCAACGGCGAGCTGCATAACGAGGTGGTTTTCATTGAGAAGGCTCCTGAGCTTATCAAGGGAGACGACGTGGATCGCGCCATACCCAACGTCAACCAGTTCGGGCACTGGTCCATCAGCCTGCGCTTCAACTCCCGCGGCGCGGCCGCCTTCGCCGAGGTCACCGGCAAGAATGTCGGGCGGCGCCTGGCCATAGTGCTTGATGACCGCGTCTACAGCGCGCCCAATATCAGCGAAGCCATAGCCGGCGGCCAGGCCGAGATCAGCGGCTCGTTCAGCTTCGAGGAGGCCAAGCGCCTCTCCGGCGTTATCGCCTCGGGCAATCTGCCCGTGTCCATACAGATATCCAGCGAGTTCGGCACCGAGCCTAGCCTGGGTGTGGACTCGATTCGCAACGGTGCCTTGGCCGGTCTGCTCGGTCTGTTTCTAGTGATTGTGATGATGGTCTGGTACTACAGGTTTGCCGGCCTGGTGGCGGTTTGCGCCCTGGTGGTCAACGCCCTGCTGGTGATCGGCACCATGGCCATCACCAAGGCCACCATCACCATGCCCGGACTGGCCGGCATGGTGCTCACCATAGGTATGGCGGTGGACGCCAATGTGCTTATCTTCGAGCGCATCCGCGAGGAGCTGCTCAAGGGCAAGAGCCTGGGCGGCGCGGTAAAAGCCGGCTACGAGCGGGTTTACGCCTGTATTCTGGACTCCAACCTGACCACGCTTTTCACTTGTTTTTTCCTCTACAAGTACGGCTCCGGCTCAGTGCGCGGCTTTGCCGTCACCCTGGCCTTTGGTATTGCCGCCAGCATGTTCACCGCTCTTTTCATGACCAAGGCCATCTTTGACCTGATCGTCGAGCGCCAATTGCTCAAGACCCTGTCCATGCGCTCGTTTAAATTCCTGCAAGACACCCAGATCAACTTTTTCAAGTACAGCCGTCAGCTGGTCACCCTGTCTCTAGTCCTGGTGCTGGTCTCCGTGCTGACCACCATAGTCAGGAAGAGCAACATCCTGGGCATCGACTTTTCCGGCGGCACGCAGCTCACCTACGCCTGCGAGGGCGAGGCTCCCGATGTGGAGAAGATACGCGCCTGGCTTTCCGACCAGGGTCAAGACCGCGTGCGGGTGGGTTACAAGCGCGGCCAGGGCGGCGACCGCGAGCTGGAAGTAGTGATGGCCAAGCTCAACATGGAGCCGGGCGAATTCAGCCAGGCGCTAGACCAGGCTTTTCCGGAGTGCAAGCTGACCATCAGCTCGACCTACTCTGTGGGCGGCAGCGTGGGCAGCAAGTTCCGCAACGACGCGCTGCTGGCCTCGCTGCTCTCCTTTGTCGCCATCATTATCTACATCTCCTTCCGCTTCGAGTTTATCTACGGTCTGGCAGCGGTGATCGCCGTGTTGCATGACGCCGTGGTCTGCGCCGGGCTTTTCTTTCTGCTGCACCAGGGCGAGCTTTCCCTGACGGTGGTGGCCGCCTTGATGACCATCATCGGCTACTCGATCAACGACACCATAGTGATTTTCGACCGTATCCGCGAGAATCAGCTTACCGAGAAGAAGCTGAGCTTCAGCGAGCTAATCAACCTCAGCATCAACCAGACCATCTCCAGGACCATTCTGACCTCGGTGACCACCATGCTGGCCGTGCTCGCCCTGCTCTTCCTGGGCGGCGGAGTGATTTTCGACTTTGCCATCATCATGTTCTACGGCATGATCGTGGGCACCTACTCCTCCATCTGCATCGCCACCGCCATAGTCAACTACTGGCATCTGCGCAAAAAACCGGCAAAGAGCTACGCGCCGAGCAGCAAGAAAGCCAAGGCCTAAACCCCGTCCAAAAAGGATGTGGGGTTCCTGGGACAAGGCGGCTTCTGGCCTATTGGCGCTAACTTGACAGTTTACCAAGAAAAATCAAAGACAAAATCATTGCCACAGGTGTTAGGTAAATTCTTGATCTGCAAGATATTATCCTAAACAAGGGCGCGAAGCGCCTTCTTTAATCTTGCCAGCGGTGGCGCGAAGCGCCATACTATAATAACCCTAGGCGCGGAGCGCGAAGCGCGGAGTGCCTAGGGAACAAGAT
>JAAZIY010000456.1 GCA_012800625.1 Lentisphaerota bacterium | reverse complement strand
CCTGGGGTTAAGCATGGTTATGCGCCTACGGCGCAAGTAGATACGATGCTTTGTAGTAAATTGTGCTAAAGACAAAACAGCTCTTTTTTGCGGTACAATTCATCAGATGATTCTGATTTTGCCAGTAATATTGCCCCTGATTTAGTTAACCACAAAAGCAAAATTCTCCTGAAAAACGCAGTTTTTGGAAGGAAATCTAATTTTTCTCTGCGATTAAGTCCATTTGGTGCCCCGAAGGGGCAACCTAATACAGCCCAGGGTAAGCGAGGCAATCGTAGGAGCCTCGCTTACCCTGGGTAAAAGCCCCCCCCCGAATCCGGCGCCCTGTAGGGGCGCCACTAAGGGTCTTTCGGCGTTATGACCTTTCTGGGCGGGGTCTAATGCAGGTCTGGTCCGCGCCTGCCATAATCCCAAAGGCTGCCCGGCTCTTGGCTTGCGGTTGCCGGTATTTGCTCCGGCTTGAATTTGCCTGCCATTTCGATAAGCTTTTCGGCTATCAAGTCGCCTGCTTCCGGCTGTAGATTGCTATATGCGGTAAGCACGGTTTCATAGCCTCCGCCTCTAACCGGGTCAAATGCCTCCAGGTCCGGCACGTAGCCGACTATATCATTGGCTAGTTCCACCAGCATGCAGTTTTGAAAGCCGCTGCCCGCCTTGACCTTTAAGCCCAGCGAACAGAAGTATTCAGCCGGATTAGCCAGAAAAAGCGTGTCTCCCAGCTGTATGGCGCTGAGGGTCACCAGTCGCAGCGGTTCCAAACGTGCCAGTTCGGCGGCAATCAGGCGTTCTCTGGCGAAGACCGCGTCAGGCTCAGTGCTTGTACTGCATCGGGCCAGGGTTTCCCAGGCCCGAGTCACCGAGTCTGAGCTGGGGCGTCGGCGTTTTAGCGGCAGCTCACAGCTGGCTGCGGCCAGTTGGCTGTATTTATGTTTGTTTTGGCTGACCAGCAGCTTGGCGGCTTCGGCTGCAACCCGAAAGCCCAACTTGTAGCTGATTTCAGGGCCGGTGTCCTTGCTGAAGGATTGATTATTTACCTGCGTAATGTCGCCGCAGGCTCCATTTAGGATCACTGTTCCGACCTCTCTGCCGAAAAGTTTTTGCAGAGTTTGCTCGGCATGGTGATACCAGTCGGCATGGGTTAGCCTGCCGCCATGCGTGGTGCCGTGGCATGAGTAATTTAGCAGGCAGCCTATGAGACTGCCATCGGGCCGCCAGGCTCCCAGCACGCCTACGGCCGGGTCTATGGGGCCGGCTGGCTCCACTATGTCTGGGTTCATTTTACCCGGATGCGTGTAGGCTCGTCCGTCTTTCAGATAGAATCGCCGGTTGAACACCATGGAGTCCTCGTGTCCTATGCCTGAGTTAAGCAGGCATGGCTGCAGGCTTTTGTATGCCATGATCAGCGCGCTGGCCAGCTGTCGGCGCACCCAGTCGTTGTACCAGGGGTCGGGCAGCGGCGAGTCTTGCAGCAGCGCCAGTACCTTGGGGTCAGCTTTTTGCAAGAGCTGAAAGTCGAAAAAAGCCGAGACAGCGGCGCCGGAATGAGTGTGCGAGGCTGAAATAATGTGTCCGGCAAACTGTATGCCGGCTTGCTGCCGGGCATATTCCAAGGCAGCGGCGATGGTGGCACGGTCAATGGCGCAGCAGTCTACACCGGCAAATGCGTATAGGAGGCCATCCTGCTCAAAGACTGCGGCGCGCACCTTCATCGAGCCGGCTAGCCCCTGTATATATTGCCGGT
>JAAZIY010000455.1 GCA_012800625.1 Lentisphaerota bacterium | reverse complement strand
TAAGGTAAATTTGACTATCAGAAAATCCTTTGGTTTTAGAACGATAAACATTGCAAAAGTAGCTATGTATCACCAACTTGGAAACTTGCCTGAACCTGACCTTACCCACGAATTTAAGTGAAGAGGCAGATTTTAAATCTTGCGATTGCAACTTGCCTGCTTTATCAGCTTCCGTTTAGTGTTTTTGTGATTCAAGGGCTTTTTAGACCGGTTTTACCTTAGCGCAACTCGGGGCGGCGACCAGCCTGGTTCTGGTTTCAAGGCTTGACTCCGCTGGCCGAAAGCAGCCTCTGAACTTCTGCCACATCTACCTCCCTTGGTTGAACCTGGTGTTTGACAGCCAAAGCCGCGGCTATACCCACACCCTGGCCTATGCTGGCGCAGATGCCCATCACCCGGAAGTTGGAATGTGCTTTGTGAGTGCCAGAAATATTGCGTCCGGACAAAAGCAGTCCGTCGATTTTCTCAGGCACGCAGGCACGATAAGGAATGCTGTAGCTGCCCTTGGCGCGAAATTCCTTTTGGGCGCCATGCTCGTCTAAACCAGGGCCTGTTAAAGAGTGGATATCAAAGTTGAAATAGTTGCGCGTCGATATCCAGTCTGGAAACACAGTGGCCTCAGTAATATCTTCGGCAGTCAAGGTATATAGGCCTTTGAAATGCCGTGTTTCACGCACGCCAATGTTGCCGGCAACCGCCAGCAAGTAACATTTCTCGTAGCCAGGCACGAATTCCCGTAGAAAGGCGATGATGGCCTCAATCTGCTGGCGGCAGATAAATTCAGCTTGGCTCAGCTGACGCACGTCGGTGCCGTCAATATCGGTGACATTAGTCATATTAACACAAACTTCACCAGGGAATCGAGTTGGATAAAGCAGCACATGGCCGGCCGGATAGGGCAGGTGTTTTTTCCCCAAGGCCTGAACCTCGCCCTTAGGAATGTTCATATAGGATTCAAAGCTGCCCGGAAATATGGCTCGAGTGTAGTCTACCCCGGCGATGCGGAACATAAGTGTAACCGGCTGGCAACCCTGATCCCCTTCCCGGCCCAACTGAAATTCAGCGCCGGCTCGTGCCGCGACATCTCCGTCTCCGGTGGCGTCAATGGTAACTTGAGCCAGTATTGCTTCCCTGCCCGACTTGCTTTCAGTGATGACACCCTGCACACAATTGCCTTCGCATATTGCATCACTGACCACAGTGTAAAGCTGCAGTCTGACCCCGGCTTCGTCAAGCATTTGAAACAGTGCTGTTTTTTGGCTTTCATGGGCAATAGCCCACTTTTGGTCAATGTCCGAGAGTTTTTGTTTATCCAATGGCAGCGTGGCGTTTTTGGCCATGCGGTCAACGATTTCATGCATCAACGGCGATTCACGTGAGCCGCTCCAGTGCGACATCATGCCGCTGGTTGCCATGCCCCCGGGAGCGTTGAACTGCTCCACCAGCATGGTTTTTGCGCCGGCTCGCGCCGCTGCCAAAGCCGCACCAATGCCAGCCGGGCCAGCTCCAGCAACCAGCACCTCCACCTCGGCAACCACAGGAATCTGACGCGACGGCTCAATGATTTTTCTCATGTTTTGTTCGTCCTTTACAAGCAGTTGGTCCATTCTCATACAATAGACCGGCCTAGCCAAAGTGCCACGACAACACTACAAATATGCTAAAATTTCAAGCAAAACATAGGTTAAGGTAAACCCCATCCAAAAAGGGTATCTGGCAGGATTTTGAACACTAACACACACAAAGCTACCGAAGACACACCAAGTCAGCTTCGTCTAAAATTAAAATTTCTGCCAACAAATGCGTTTTTCATCCGATTTCATCGAGTTTTTCTG
>JAAZIY010000454.1 GCA_012800625.1 Lentisphaerota bacterium | reverse complement strand
TGAGAATCTGTCCATTTGGTGCCCTGAAAGGGCAACCTAATACAGCCCAGGGTAAGCGAGGCTCCGCAGGAGCCGAGCGCCACCCTGGGTAAAGGCCCCCCCGAATCCGGCGCCCTGTAGGGGCGCCACTAACGGCCTTTCGGCGTTATGACCTTTTTGGACGGGGTCTAAGTTACACTAAGGCACACTAAGGTGGAGCAGGTTTCTCTTAGTGAATTTTAGTGATACAAAGTCCTTTTAGACTGGCCTAAACAGGGCAATTCGCAATATCCGTAAGCGTGGAGAAAAAGATGAGTAATGAACTAAGCCTGGAAGGCCTGGCACATGAGGCGCTGAGTGAAATGGTGCGCCTGCTGGGTATCGAAGCAGTAGTGAGCAGCGGAGAACTCGAGGACAAAAGACTGAAGATGTGCCTTGACTCCGACAACGCCGGAAGGCTGATCGGACGCAAAGGACAAAGCCTGGAAAGCCTGGAGCTGCTGCTTAACCGCATCCTGAAATGCGCCAACGAGGAGAATCCGTGGGTACCCGTCGAGGTGGACGGCTACTCGACCGGCAGAACCGGCGGCAGCGGGCCGAGAAGACGCGGCGAAAGAGTAGACAGTGAAAAGTTCGAATGCCTGGCCAACGACAGCGCCAAAGAAGTGAAGCGCTGGCAAAAAGAAAAAAGGCTGGGGCCCTTCTCGCCGGCTGAAAGACGGGTTATACACATGACCCTGAAAGACGACGAGGAGGTGCTCACCGAGAGTGAAAGCATCCCCGGCGAGAGCGGACGCAAGTACATCATCATTAAACTCAAGGGGGCTTGAGATAAGTCCCGGGGAGTTTTCTCTGCCCTAAACCGTGTCCAAAAAGATGATGGCACACGAAGGGGGAGGACACGAAGGCACACGAAGGCACACTAAGGGCTTATACGGCGCCTGCGGCGCTCGCAGAAGCCTAGACCCTTTTTGGACGCGGTCTAGTGCGGCTCTCGTATAAAACCCAGCAATTGCAGGTTTTCGCTAAAATGCAGCCAGACCCTGAAAAACTACTGTCATATTATGAGCGCATGCAGCTCATACGGCTTTTCGAGGAAAAGCTGGCCGAGCTTTTTGCCAGCGGCCTGCTCGGGGGCACCTCGCATTTTTGCATAGGGCAGGAGGCCGCCGCCGTCGGTTTGCTGGCCGCCGCCAAAGATACTGACTGGGTGGTCTCAAACCATCGCGGACATGGGCACCTGCTGGCGCGCGGCCTGGATCCGGCAAGAGTCATGGCCGAGCTGCTGGGGCGCAAGAGCGGCTACTGCGGCGGCAGAGGCGGCTCGCAGCATATGTGCAGCATGGAGGATCACTTTCTGGGTACCAACGGCATTACTGGCGGTGGCATACCTATAGGCACCGGCGCGGCATTCGCGCTGAAATACCAGAACTCGGATAATGTCGCCATCGTCTTCTTTGGCGACGGCGCCAGCAATCAGGGCACATTTCATGAAAGCCTGAATATGGCCTCGCTCTGGAGCCTGCCGGTTCTCTATGTCTGCGAAAACAACCGCTATGGCATGAGTATGCCCGTCGAGCGCGCCTGCGCTCAGCCGCGCATCGCTGCGCGGGCGGCGGCATATGGCATGGATGCCGCCGAGGCCGACGGGGGCAGCTTGCTGGAGGTCTTGCAGGCCGGCACAGAGGCGCTCAAACTGGTGCGCGAAAAACAAAGACCCTTCTTGCTTGAACTGCATTGCTACCGGCACTGCGGACACTCCAAAAATGACCCGCGCGTATATCGCAGCCGCGACGAAGAGAGCCGGATGCAGGAGCTTGACTGCCTAAAACAGTGCGAAAACATGCTGCTGCAGCGCGGCCTCGGAAGCGAAGCCATAGCCCAGGCCCGGGAACGAGCCAGGCTAAGCATCGAACTGGCCGCCAAAGAGGCATTGAAGGCACCCTATGCCGACAGCGACTACGCCAAAGGGGGAGTCTATGCCTGAGGAAAAAACACAGTACTTCTACTCGCAGGCAGTGAACCAGGCCCTGGATGAAGAGCTGGCCAGAGACGAAAATGTCTTCCTGCTGGGAGAGGATATAGGACAGTACGGCGGCGCCTTCGGAGTGACGCGGGGACTGTTCGAGAAATATGGACACAAAAGGCTGATCGAGACGCCGATCTCGGAAAATAGCTTCACCGGTCTGGCGGTGGGTGCCGCCATGATGGGACTGCGCCCAGTGGTCGAAATCATGTTCATGGACTTTATCGCCCTGGCTCTGGATCAGCTGCTTAATAGCGCCGGTAAACTGCATTATATGTATGACGCACAGGTGAGCGTGCCCCTGGTGCTGCGCACACCCGGCGGAGCAAAGGGCGGCTACGGGCCTAGCCATTCGCAGATGCTGAGCAGCCTGCTGCTGGGTATCCCAGGCTTGAAAATTGTCGCGCCCTCCACACCCAGACAGGCCAAAGGCATGCTGAAGGCCGCAATTCGCGACGATAACCCGGTTGTCTTCATCGAAAATAAACGGCTGTATCCGACAAAAGGCGAACTGCCAGAAGGCGAATATACACTGCCCCTGGATAAAGCCGAACTGCTCTCGCCTGGCAAAGATATAACCCTGATAAGCTATTCGGCCATGAGCCTAGTATGCCTCGCGATCAAAGAGGCAGTGCTGAGCACCGGACTGGACCTGGAAGTGTTGGACCTGCTTAGCCTGCAACCGCTGGACCAGAAAAGCATTTTCGCCAGCGTGCGCAAAACCGGACGCGTGCTGATCGTCGAAGAGGCCTGCAAAACCGGCGGCGTGGGCGCCGAAGTGGCCGCGCTTATCGCCGAACATTGCCTGGACGCCCTGGAGGCGCCCATTATGCGAGTGGCCGCCGCAGATGCGCCCATACCATCATCGCTGGAACTGGAAAAATATGTCCTGCCGCAAAATGATGATATATTGCGAGCCATTAAAGCCCTGAGAGACTATTGAACAGCATGCGCGCGGTGAATAGAAGCGCTACCTTTGGGATTTTTGGGACTTGAGCTGGGTGCGCCGGCTTCCAGCCTATTGGCGCTAACTTAACGATTTTAAGAGAAGAACCATAGAAAAAAATCATTGTAAGAAGCATTAGGTAAACTCTTGTTGTGCAAGATATTACCCTAAATAGAGGCGCAAAATACCTTTTTTTA
>JAAZIY010000073.1 GCA_012800625.1 Lentisphaerota bacterium | reverse complement strand
CGCGCCCCCGCCAGCAAGACATAAGACGCTCCAAGCTCTGTGTCCAACACAACAAATCACATAAAAGTACCGTATCAGTGTTGCGCACCGGTACTAAGGAATTATGAAAAAAATAAATTGTTAAACTTTGCTGAGCAGATTCGCTTTCTTTCTATACAGTATATTCGGGTTTTTCTTGTACACACTAATCAGAAACAACTCAACTTGACAATTTAAATTTTCATAGTTCCTTATTACTTCGTGTCCAAAACCTCTTTGTTTCTTTACATCAAAGCTCCTGGTATAGCCTCATGAAAATCTCGGTGCCGATTATCAAGCAAGTTGATCTGCTTATCCTGGGCGGCAGCAGCACAGTGGTTGAGAAAGCCCTGGCTTTGCGGCAACAGGGACACAGCGTCTTTCTGCTCACACCCTACACCTATTTTGGCGAGGACTACTGCGCCGGGCTAAACCTGCATGAAGTGCCCCAGTCCTGGCAGCTGGGCGACAATCCGCGCCCGGCTCAGGTCAAGCTGACACTGCTCAAAAAACTGCTGCAGGCCGACATCACTTTTCTTTTCCAAAGCTATCCGGTCAAATTGCTCTACGGCGACAAAGGACAATTCGCCGGCCTGCTCATTGCCAACCGCAGCGGCTTTCAAGTCATCGCCGCCAAGGCGCTCCTGGACGGCAGCAGCAACTGCCTGCTAGCCGACCTGGCCGCACTGCCGCGCAAGCCCTTCAAACCCGGCAAGCGCAAAGTGGAACGCATAGTCTTGGCCGAAAACTATGAAAACAAACCCGGGCTTGAGGTCAAAGACCTGAAGCGGGTATATCGCTATGACGACAAAGACTACCGCCTCTTTCAAGTCAGCCGCGAGTTGAATTTCGACAGCAATCAGCAGGCCTGCCTGTCACAAGTCGAATGCCAGATGCGCAAAGACAGCTGGCAGCCGCAATTGGTCGCCGCCGCAGACCAGTGCAGATACCAGCTGAATGACGGCATTAGCATCAGCTATACGCCTAGCACAGAATCGCCATATTTCTTTGACAGCAGACACGACAGCGAGGAAATCGCCGCGATATTGCCGCAAATCAAAGCCAGCGCCCCGGTCCAAGACAAAAAAAACACCGGAAGGCAATTGCCAGAAGACCTGCAAGTGCGCCGCCAAGACAAATATTTCCGCTTCGAAAACGCCGCGCACATAGAGCTGGAGCTGCATGACCTGCCCATTTTGGAAAAATGCCAGGTCCTCGTGGTCGGCGGCGGCACCGCCGGCGCGCCGGCAGCCATAGCCGCAGGCAGAGCCGGAGCCAAGTGCATCTGCCTGGAAAGCACTAGCGGCCTGGGAGGACTGTGCACCATGGGACGCATAGGACGGTATTGGTACGGCAACAAGGTGGGATTCTGCCATGAACTGGACCGGGGAGTCACAGAAATGGGGCCGCAACCCAAATATCCGCTTGAGCATAATACCAAGGACACAGAATGGAAACGGCACTGGCTACTGCTGGAAGGCGACAAGGCCGGCGTGGAGTATCGCTTCCAGCATAGCGCCGTGGCTGCGCTGTGCCGCGACGAGCAGCTCTGCGGCGCCCTGGTCTGCGGCCCGGGCGGCGCCGGTTTCATCCTGGCAGAGGCCCTGGTGGATGCCAGCGGCAACGCCGACCTGGCCCTGGCCGCCGGTGCGCAACAAGCACGCGAAACCTTTGAGCCGGCACTGCAAGGAGCAGGACTGTCGCCCATTATCCCCGGCAACGACTATAGCAACACCGATTATAATTTCATCAGCGAAGAGGATATCTTCGATTTTACCCGCGCCTTCGTGCAGGCGCAGCATAAATTCGCCAAGGAGTTCGACCTGGTGCAAATGGCCGACACCCGCGAAAGAAGACGCATGCTGGGCGAAATCACTCTGCTGCCGCAAGACTTTTACGCACAACGCTGCTATGATGACACTATCTGCCTGGCACGCAGCAATTTTGACACACACGGCTTTATTGTCAGCCCTATGTTCATGCTGCAGCCCCCAAACGAAGAGCCGTACTTTGCCAAAGTGCCCTTCAGAGCGCTGCTGCCCAAAGGACTGGAAGGACTGCTGGTGACCGGACTGGCAGTGAGCGCACACCGCGATTGCCTGCCGCTCATCAGAATGCAGCCCGATGTGCATAACCAGGGATACGCCGCCGGACTGGCAGCCAGCATGGCAGTCAAACAAAATGGAAAAATGCGCCGCATCGACATCAAAAAACTGCAGAAGCAACTGCATGAATGCGGCATCCTGGAAAAAGAGATATTGCAGGAAAAAGACGGCCTGCCGCCAAACCCAATCGTGAATGAATATACACGGCTGGCAAAGATATTCATGCAGCCCGACAAAGCGCTCCCCGAGCTGCAAAAGAAATTCGCCGGAGAGCAAGACCTGTTCACAGCGCAGCTGCTGGCTTTTATGGGTGACAACTCCGCTCGCGAGCTTCTTGCCCGGCATATAGACGACCAGCAATGGGATCAGGGCTGGGACTATCGCGGCATGGGGCAGTTCGGCGCCTGCGTCAGTCCGCTGGACTGTCAGCTTATCGCCCTGGCAAACCTGGACAATGCCGAGATCATCTTCCTGCGCAAACTCGAACAACTGCAACCCGAGCAGGCTTTTTCACACTTCAGGGTAATGAGTCTCATCTTTATGAAATACCCCAATCGGGCCGCCATAGAAAAATTGGAAAGCCTGCTGGCCGCCCCCGGCATGGCAAATCACGCTCAAACCGATTATAAGGCGGCAGTGGCCGCCATGCGCGAAACCGTCAACGACAACTCGGTGCGCAATGCCCAGCTCAAGGAAATATATCTGGCCCGGGCCTTGAACGCCTGCCAGCCCGGGCATCTATTGGCGCGGCGCTCACTGCTCAGCTATGCCGAAGGACTGCAGGCCTGCTACGCCATCTTCGCACGTGAAGCGCTGGAATAAATAAAACTTAGTGTGTCTTAGACCCGTCCAAAAAGCTGGCCTGGCAGGAATTTGGACACGAAGACACACGAAGCTACACTAAGACACACCAAGTCGTCTTCGGCTAAAATTAGAATACTCTGTGTATGCAAAAAAAACTACTGCGGAATTCGACTCGATGCGTCAAAATATAAAACCTTCTAGGGCCTCAGCAAGCAGGGCAGATTTTCTGCCTATGAGTCGCCAGGAGATGCAGGCACGAGGCTGGGATGAACTTGATATCTTGTTGGTCAGCGGCGATGCCTATGTGGATCATCCTGCCTTTGGCGTACCCCTGCTGGCGCGCCTGCTTGAGAAGCGGGGCTACCGCGTGGGTATCGTGGCGCAACCGCGCTGGGACAACCTGGAGGATATTCAAAAGCTGGGCAGACCCAGGCTTTTCTGCGGCATCTCAGCCGGCAGTCTGGACTCTATGCTCTGCCATTATACCGCTTTTCGCAAAAAGCGCCGCGACGACGCCTACACCCCGGGCGGTCAGGCCGGCGCGCGTCCCAACCGTGCCTGCCTGGTCTATAGCAATCTGGTAAAGGCTGCCTTTCCTGGGCTTTGTCTGGTGCTGGGCGGTGTGGAGGCCTCCCTGCGACGCTTCGCACACTACGATTTCTGGAGCGACAGCCTGCGGCGCTCGCTCCTGCTTGACAGCAAGGCCGACCTGCTGGTCTATGGTATGGGAGAATACGCCATTGCTGAAATCGCCCAACGACTGCAAAAGCAGCAGGGGCTGGAAGGAATCAGGGGCACGCTAAGAGTGTGCACAGAGCCTGGCTCGGCCAGTCTGCTGCCTTCTTACGAGGAAATACTGGCCGACAAGGTCAAGCTGCTCTGGGCCACTAGCGAGATGGAGTCGGCCATGCATGCCGGCTTGCCTTTGGCGCAGAAGCATGGCCAGCGCTACGTCTTCTGCGAGCCGCCCGCGCCCTTGCCCAGCGAGGCAGAGTTAGACTCATATTATGAGCTGCCTTTCACGCGAGAGGCGCATCCCAGCTATAGGCAAGCCATTCCGGCTGTAGCCATGCTCAAGTGGAGCATGACGGCTTTGCGCGGTTGCGCCGGCGGCTGCGCCTTTTGCTCGCTGGCTTCGCACCAGGGGCGCTTGGTCTGCTCGCGCTCGCCGGCCTCGCTGCGTAAGGAGGCTCAGGCGCTGACCCGGCTCAAGGGCTGGAGAGGGCAGGTCTCCGACGTTGGTGGTCCTACCGCCAATCTCTGGGGGGCGAGCTGCCGCATTGAAGGCAAGGGCTGCCGTCGCCCCAGCTGCCTTTTCCCGGATTTTTGTCCTCAGCTGCGTTTAGAGCAAGGTGCCTATATTGAGATGCTGCGCAGTCTGGAGAAACTGCCCGGTGTGAAGAAGGTAGGCATCGCCAGCGGACTGCGCTTTGACCTGGCCTTGCGCGACCCGGATTTTTGTCAAGCCCTGGTGGGCGAATTTGTCAGCGGTCAATTAAAGCTGGCTCCGGAGCATAGCGAAGACAAGGTGCTGCGGCTAATGCGCAAAACTGATTTTAGTCTCTTTGAGGAGTTCAGCCAACGCTTCGCGAAGTTATGTCGGCAATGCGGCAAGGAGCAATATATCGTGCCTTATGTGATGAGTGCCTATCCGGGCTGTAGCATGGCGGATATGCAAGCCATGCAGGCCTGGTTTAAGCGGCGCGGCTGGAAACCGCAGCAGGCGCAGTGCTTCATACCTACCCCGGGCACCATTGCAACCGCCATGTACTATGCCGAAACCGACTTGCAAGGCAATAAAATATATGTGGCCAAAAGCGATCGCGAAAGAGAAGACCAGCACGCCGTGCTCTACGGACAGCAGAAGAAAGGGAGCCGGACAAGCAGAAAAACTCGATAAAATCGTATGAAAACATATTTTTTGGCAGAAATTTGAATTTTAGACGAAGCCGACTTGCTGTGTCTTAGTGAGGCTTCGTGTGTCTTTGTGTCCAATATTTTTTGCCGTATTACTCTTCGCTCTTCGGCTTTTCCACTGCGAGCAGCCAGGGTGCCCAGAGCTGTGAACAGAGGCAGGCATTGGGCAGTTTCAAAGCCAGCAGCTGCTCCTGCCCGGCTTCGGCTGCCGGCAAAGGCAATAAGCAGGCCTGCTGGCTTTGGCTGTACTGACGCTTGCCGTTTAAGTATATCTCGCTTTCCTCGGGCAGCGGCAGCGCAAAAACAAAGGCCTGTTGGCCCTCCTCAATTTCCGGGCTGGCAAAACCAGCCACCATCCAGGTAAAGCCCTGGCTGGCCGCGGCGTTGTTCTTGCCCTCTTGCAGCTCCTCCCAGACCTCGGCATAGCGCCTGGCCTCCGGCTGCCTGGCGCTCCACTCTGACAGGCTCCGCATCTTTTCTCCCAGCGGCGGCTGTCCTTCGTCCGCCGCCACTGACATCCACAGGGAGGGCAGGCTTTGCAGAGGGGTCTGCAGCTCCGGCAGGGAGAGCCAGGGCAGCAGAAATTCATCCAGCAGCTGATTTGCGGTCAACAGCTCCGGCATGACTGCATTTTCCAGGCGTCGGGCGAATTTTTGCCTAAATGAGGCATATGCCCTAAACTGCCTGAGAGCCGCAACCAGGTCGCAGTCCTTGCCGCGGTTAAGCATATCGATGAAACGCAGGGTTTTCAGCAGCTCCAGCTGTTGCTCGTGATAGAGCAGAAGCAGTTGCAGGCGCTCGCTTTCCAGCGCAGGTAAGCCAGCCTGCTGAAGCCCCTGGTAGAGAAATATGCCGCTGCGCCGAAAGTCTTCCTCGCCAATGCTGACGCTCCACGGCGGGGGCGGCAAGCTAAAGGCGCCGGGCAGCTCCAGACGAGCAGGCAGCTGACGCGCCAGCGCCTGGTTCCAATACTGGCAATATTGGCTCAGCAAGACGCCGATGCCGGCCTCCTCAGAGTAGTACCCCAGCGGCGAGGCCTGCGCATCATTGGCCAGAGAAGCGTAAAAAACCGGGGCCGGCGGCAAAAACAGGTTCATACCGTCGGAAAAAACGCTGGCTGGCAGAGCCAAAGCCTGCTGTTGACTCTGCCAGTGGGTCAGAGAAGACAAGGGCGCCGAAACACGTCTCTGACAAGAACAGAGCAGGCAAAATAACAGTGTTGCGAATAGTAGAGATCGTACGGTATTTTGCATGATATTCTCATTAAAAGGGCGCAGGACTAGCCCTGGCGCTCTGTCTTCATCTGCTTTGGGATCCAGACGCAACGCAGTTATTCGCTCAGCCTGCCAGCTTCCTCGGCCATCAGGGCACTCACGGCTTTGGCGAAGTTCAGCGGGTCTTCGATGGGCAGCTGTGCCATGAGCAAAGCCTGGTCGTAGAGCAGCCGGGCGTATTCATCCAGCTTGGGGTGGTCGGCCTGCTTTTCGTACAGCTGCCGCATCACGCCTACCAGGGCATGCTCGGGGTTAAGCTCGAGGATACGCTTGGAGCTGGGCACCTCCTGCTGCATGGCCTTCAGTATCTTCTCCATCTGCACACCCATGCCCCACTCGTCGCTCACCAGACAACATGCGCTCTCGGTAAGACGCTTGGAGAAGCGCACCTCCTTCACCTTCTCGCTTAAAATGGCGCTGAGCTTCTCCAGCAGGCCCTTGTTTTCCTCGGCTACCTTTTTACGGCTTTCCTCCTTGGCTGCCTTCTCGTCCTCGCTGTCCAGGTCCACATCGCCTTTACTGATACTGGTAAGTTTTTTCTCCTCGAAGCTGCTGATGTCATTGACTATCCACTCGTCTATGGGGTCAATCATAAACAGCACTTCAAAGCCCTTGCTGCGGAAAATCTCCAACTGCGGAGCGTTTTGTGCGGCATTGCGGTCTTCGGCGGTCAAATAATAGATATCCTTTTGCTCCTCGGGCATGCGTTTCACGTAGTCGGCCAGCGAAGTCAGCTTGCCCGGCTCGGTGCTGCTGCTTTCAAAAAGAAGCAGGTCCTGCAGCTTCTCGCGGTTCTCGAAGTCAGTGTGCAGCCCCTCCTTCAGCACCTTGCCGAAGCTCTCCCAGAATTTCTCGTAGCGCTCGCTCTGTTTCTCTTTGATCTCAGCCAAAGTATCCAGCACCTTGCGCACGACGTTCTTGCGGATAATCTGCAAGGCACGAGCCTCCTGCAGCATCTCGCGGGAGACGTTCAGAGGCAGGTCGGCGGAGTCCACCACGCCGCGCAGAAAGCGCAGATAATTGGGCAGCAGCTCCTCGCAGTTGTCAGTAATAAAAACACGGTGCACGTAGAGCTGCAGCCCCTTATTCTTCTGCTCGGGCATAAACATATCCATGCCAGCACGCTGCGGAATATAAACCAGGGCCTTGAACTCGGCCTGCCCCTCCACATTCCAGTGTATGCTCTCGAAAGGCTCCTGGAAATCATGGCTGATATGCTTGTAGAACTCGGCGTAGTCTTCGCTGTTTACCTCGTTTTTCGGGCGCAGCCAGATAGCCTTGCGGGAATTCAGCGTCTCCTCAGTGACCGTTACCTTGCGCTCGGCCCCCTCGATCTCCTTGCCTTCTTCGTCGCGCTCGACCTCTTCGCGCACGATGTCCATGCAAATGGGGTGCTCAACGAAATCGGAGTACTTTTTCACCGTCTTGCGTATCTTCCACTCCTCGAGATACTCGACATGCTCCTCATTCAAATGCAGGATGATATCGCTGCCGCGCTTCTCGCGCTCGGCTTCTTCGAGGGTATAATACCCATCGCCGCTGGACTCCCAGCGCAGCGCGCCCTGCCCGGCCCGGCGGGTAAGCACAGTCACCTTGTCAGCCACCATGAAGGCGGAGTAAAAACCCACGCCGAACTGACCTATCAGCTCCGGAGCCAGAGCCTCCTTGTTCTCCTGCAGCTGCTCGAGAAAACGCCGCGTGCCGGAGTTGGCCACCGTGCCGATATTCTTCTCCACCTCGTCGGCACTCATGCCTATGCCATTGTCTGATATGGTAAGCAGCTTCTTGTCGGCATCAACGCTGATCTTGATCTTCCAGTCCGGATCGTCCTCGAGGATGGACTCATCCTTGAGCGACTCGAAACGAGCACGGTCTATGGCATCAGAGGCATTGGACAAAAGCTCGCGCAGAAAAATCTCCTTGTTGGAATACAGAGAATGGATAACCAAATCCAAAAGCCGTTGCACCTCGGTCTTAAAAGCACGCTTCTTTGACATTAACGATACTCCTTCTACAATCTTAGGCAAATAGGCAAAACCATAATATAATTTTCCTGGCGGAAATTTCCCGCAGCCAGGCAACGGCTAGGCTCAACCGCCCTATGCAGGGTTATAGTTCGTCCGATTCGTCCGATAAAATGATACGTCCGATTCGTCCGATTCGTCCGATAAAATGATTCGTCCGATTCGTCCGAT
>JAAZIY010000453.1 GCA_012800625.1 Lentisphaerota bacterium | reverse complement strand
TTCAGCGACGAGCGACTGCGGCACTGCCCTTTTCTATACGTGAATTTCGCCGACCGGGAGGAATGGAACTTCAGCGAGGCCGAAGTCAAGAGCCTGCGCGAATACCTGGAACGAGGCGGATTCATGTATATTGACGCCGGCATCACCGCCTCCTTTCTGCGGGAACACCCAGGCCTGGGACAGCACCACAGCTATGCAGAATGGGAGGAAAGCCCCGAGATCAGCCAGGCCTTCAAACAGGTCTTCCCAGAGCTGAGTTTTCAAGCGCTGAAACGCTCTGACCCGCTTTTCGCGGCATTCTATCAGGGACTGCCCGATACATCGCTGCTGCCCGACTCGGTCAGAACCTATACCGAGCAAGAAAAGTGGCCCGAAGGAACATATTCAGCTGTGGCACTAAGGCTACAAGGACGAATCGCCGTGCTGGTCACACCCATAGTGGCTATGGGCTGGGCCAAAAATAGCCTGGAACAATGGGAGACATATATACGCTTCCGCATACTGGAAGGAAATGAAAAACTGCCGGAAATGCTCGCCGGAGCGGCCTATGGCGGACCCAGGTTCGAGGTGACCCGAGAGGACGGCGGCAAGGATATCATCTACTGCCAAGAAGCGGCACTGCCGGCCTGGGCACAAGAGCCGGACGGAAACTGGCGCGTCTTCAGATACTATGCCAGCCAGGAAATAAGCGACTTCGCGCATCAGTTCTACACCCAACTGGGAACAAATATAATTGTATATGCATTGACCAACTAGACCCCGTCCAAAAAGGTGGCCTAGCCGGATTTTGGACACTAAGACACACAAAGCCACACGAAGACACACCAAGTCGTCTTCGTCTAAAATTAGAATTCCTGTCAAAAAGTGCGTTTCCCAGGAGATTTTTGCTTTTGGGGGCACCTAACCAAGGTCAACACTACTGGTAAAATCAAAATTATCTGATGAGTTTTGCTGCAGAAACCAGCCGCTTTGTCCCTTGGTTTAATTTACTATAAAACAGGGTATCTATTTGCGCCGTAGGCGTATAACCATGCTACCATCTACCATCCCAGGCTTTAGCCTGGGGTGCAGGTGCCCAGCGTTTCCGACAACTTTTGCAGCCCTTCAATGTTTTTCACATTGAGGAGATAAAATGCTTCGGTAAATGGAGTGCGGCGGGCGGCGGTCTCGGCGATCACGGTTTGTGCGAAAGTCACTCCCACTCGATATTTCAGTGTGGCGAAGAAATTGCCTCCACCCGCCTTGGGTCTATTTTTATATGCATTGATTTCTTCAACTGCTTTTTTCCAGAGTTCTTTGGTTTGTTCGTTTGGAAGCAGTCGCAGGTCCTGGCAGCGTTTTATCACAACCAGCTTGCTGACTTTGAACTCTTTGGAGAGGCTCAGCATATTTTCCTCCATATTATTAGCCCTCAGCTCTTTCCATTCTTTGACGAACTGTTTTTCCGGCAGCAGGAATTCGGCGGCCACTTGGTTGCAGAATTGTTCAATCGGGTTTTCTCCGGCGTCCATCATTTCAGAGTCTGTCAGGGCGCTATTTCCCAAAAAGACATGTACCAGTTCATGTATAAGGGTAAAGACTTGCGCATTTTTACTGTCATTGCCATTGATGAAGAGCAAAGGCGCATATTCATCAATCAGAACGAAGCCTCTGAACTCCTCGACATCCAGGCGGCGATGTGTGTTGTTGCCCACCACGGCATTACGGCAGACTAGGATGCCGGCGTCTTCGGTTTTTTGCAGCAACAAACTAAAATGCTCTTCCCAGTTTTGCGTTGTCGCACTGCTGTCGTCTCTGAGTTGAAGAGCCTTGCGAATATGTTTTGCTGCTGCGGCGATATCACTTTGCGGCTTCAAGCTTCCGACAAAGGTCGGTGCCGACAATTTATTTTCCAACATATATGCTTTATACCAGGCTTGTTTTTCCTGCATAGCTATAATTGTGGCCTGCAATTCGGCGCTGCCCTCAGGCAGCGTGTCGGGGTGCAGAGTTCTGAAGTCCGGCAGTTCAGGTTCCAGGCTGGGCGGCGAGTCCAGGAAGAATACGCCCAAGGGAAGCAAAGACAGGGCAGCCAGTTTTTTGGCCTGATTCATGGTCAGGGCTATGTTTCCGCGTTCCCAGGCTGCCACAGTATCAGGAGCAACCTTCATGGCCCAGGCAAAATCCGGCTCTGTCATACCCAGGCGTTTTCTGGCCCAGGAAATCAAGGCAGGTTTAATGATGGTGTTGTTTTTGGCCATGATGTTAAGCAGGGGAAAAGGAAGACGCTGTGCGTGGGCAGTACGCCTTATGTTTGTCTCAAGCAATGAGCTAGCACAGTTAAGATAGTGCAAAACAACGAAAATTCCAATTGGGTTAAGCATTATTTTACTGAGGCAGTAGCTCAGTGGCAAAGGCCGTCTCTGAGGCGCTGCTCCGTCTTCGTGTGACTTGGTGTGTCTTGGTGTTTCTTCGTGTTCCAGCCCTGCTTCGCTGGCGCAATTGCCGCTCTTGCTGAAATTGCTTGCATTAAGGCTTGGCGGCTGTAATATTTCTCTATCCGCCTTATATTATAGCT
>JAAZIY010000452.1 GCA_012800625.1 Lentisphaerota bacterium | reverse complement strand
TCTGTATCAGCCGTCCCAAGTCAAGGCTTTCCTGGGGCATAGACCTGCCTTTTGACCAGGATTATGTCACTTACGTCTGGTTTGACGCCCTGGTGAACTATATCAGCGGCATAGGCTATAGGACCGATGAGGCCAGTTTTCAGCGCTGGTGGCCGGCCTCCTGTCATCTTATCGGCAAAGACATACTCACCACACACACGGTGTATTGGCCATGTATGTTGATGGCCCTGGGTCTGGAACAGCCCAAGTCTATATTCGCGCATGGCTGGTGGCTGAGCCAAGGCTCCAAGGTGAGTAAAACCGCCATGAATGGACAAGCCTTGCAGAGCAAGCCGGCCAACCCCATGGACATGATCGATAAATACGGGGTCGACGCACTCAGGTACTACCTTATGTCAGCCATGAGCCTGGGACAGGATACCGAGTTCTCCGAGGAAAACTTTATCCTGAAGTTCAATTCCGACCTGGCCAATGACTTGGGCAACCTGTGCAGCCGCGCCGTCAAAATGCTGGAGAAGAATTTTGATTCGGTTCTGCCGCCGGCCAGCGAGCCTGGCGCTGATGAGGCCGCGCTGCTGGCGGCCTGCCGCAACGCCGCCAAAGCCATGCGGCATGGCATTGAACATATGCAGTTGGACCGCGGCATAGCCGAAGTTATCGCCGCCGTGCGCGAGGGCAACCGCTATTTTGATAGCCAAAAACCCTGGACCCTGGCAAAGGAAGGCAAGCTGGAAAAGCTGGCCAGCATCCTGCGGCATACCGCTGAATGCCTGCGCATAGTCTCGGGACTGCTGTACCCAGTGATGCCGGAAAAAATGCGGCAGCTGCGCATGCAGCTGGGCATGGGGGAGGAGAAGCTAAGCCCGGTCATGGAAAAGCTCAGCCAGTGGAACTATCTTGACGACGGTGTTCGTCTGCCGCGTCTGGAGGCTCCGGTATTTCCGCGCATCGAGGTGAAGAAGGAGAAGCCCGCTGCGGCGGCAAAACAAGCGCCGGCCAAGACGTCCGCGCCGATTGGCGAAAATCTTGTCGATATTGAGGACTTTGCCAAGCTGAGCCTGCGCACTGCCGAGGTGATCAAGGCCGAGCGGGTCGAGGGGGCTGACCGGCTGCTCTGTCTGCAAGTGCGCCTGGGCGAGGAGGAGCGCCAGATTGTGGCCGGCATCGCCGAGTTTTATGCGCCGGAGGACTTGCTCGGCAAGCTTGTTGTTATCGTCGCCAACCTGAAGCCGCGGGAGTTGCGCGGCCTGCTTTCCCAGGGGATGCTGCTGGCCGCCAAACGGGGCAAGAAGCTCTCGCTGATCACCTGTGACCAGCCCTTTGTTTCGGGCGCATCTGTAGGCTGAGCAAGGGTTTACAGCGGTATGAGTGTGAAGATTGTCACTGCGGCTATAATCATGAGAGCCGCAGCCAGTCTTCCCAGCCAGACCCTTGGGCTGGCTTTGCTTTCCATGCCGCTGTGTCCTAGCCAGGCCACCAAGGCTCCGAGCAGCACTGAGACCAGGCCTCTGGAAGACTGTATGATGCTGGTGAAGACCGGGCCTAGCAGACCTACGCTCAGGTAGAAGGTGAACATGGCGCTCATCCAGGCTGCTGAATAGGGTACGGCGGCCAGCAGCTTGGTGCGTTGCAGACGCAGGAAGCATAGTGCCGGCAGGGTGAGCAGCCCCAGACAGCCGTAACACAGGATGCTGGCAAGAAGTCCGCGCAAAAGGACATTGTCTGAGGGGATGACAAGCACCAGACGGTAGTCGGCAATGTCGGAGCAGGCCAGAAAAAAGCAGCAGACTATAATGGCCAGCAGCGCCTTGAGGCTGAGACGCAGACCGCTGTAGTT
>JAAZIY010000451.1 GCA_012800625.1 Lentisphaerota bacterium | reverse complement strand
CTTTAGCCTGGGGTGGAGACACCCCTCAAAGGCGGCGCCTCGTAGAGGCGCTACTATCCGCCCCTTTTTTTGGACGGGTTCTACTTTAGCCTGTCAATTACTGCCTACGCGCTCAGCCCTGCCGCTACCCATCACGCGCCATCATTTACGATAATTATGAACGAACTGCCCAACATGGAAGGCATGGACCTGCTCGAAGCCCTGCTTCTGCAAAAACTACTCACTGACGAGCAAGCCGACCAGGTACGCCGCCGCATGCGGCGCGCCCAGGTGCCCGCGCAGCAGGCCGTGCTCGAACTGGGCTTTGTCGGCCAGGAAGCACTGTATAGAACCCTGAGCCTCAGCAGCGGCATACCCTTTGTACTGCTGGACCAGGTCAAGCTCTCAGAGGAGGCGGCGCAAAAAGTCTCCGCCAGGGTGGCCCTGCGCTATCAGTTCGTGCCCATGGAGCTGGAACGCGGCACCCTGAAAGCCGCCTTTGCCAATCCGCCAGCCATCCGCGACCGCGAAAACCTGCGTCTGCTGCTCGGCCTGCGCCTCGACCCGGTCATCGCCACCCCCGCCCAGATCAATCTCTACCTCAAACGCCTGTATGGCCTGGGAGCCGAAAAAGTCATCCAGATACGCCAGGACCGCAAAGCCACCCAGTTTGAAGAGGTCGAGGGCGCCTTTGACAACCGCGAGGTGGAAAACCTGGACCAGGACAACAGCAGCGACGCTTCCATCATACAACTGGTCAACGAGATCATATCCGATGCCATACGTCAGCAGGCCACCGACATACACATAGAGCCTTTCCGCGAGCTGATTAAACTGCGCTACCGCATAGACGGAATGCTGCGCGAGATACCTACCCCGCCGGGCATGCTGGAGCTGCACGAGGCCATAATCTCCAGGCTTAAAATCATGGCCAGGCTCAACATCGCCGAAAAACGCCTGCCGCATGACGGGCGCATACGCCTGATGCGCGCCGGCGAGGCCACCGACCTGCGCGTATCCATCATACCAACCCGTTTTGGCGAGACCATCTGCCTGCGCATACTTACCAGCAGCGCCATCTTCATCGAGATGAGCCACCTGGGCCTGAGCGAATACCAGCTCAAGCTGCTCACCAGCCTTATATCCATACCGCATGGCATCGTCCTGGTCACCGGCCCTACCGGCAGCGGTAAAACCACCACGCTGTACGCCGCCCTGGCTTATGTGCGCAACACATATCCGGAACGTAAAATAATCACCGTCGAAAACCCGGTGGAGTATGAGCTTAGCGGCAGCTCGCAAATACAAATGCACGCCGAAATCGGGCTTAGCTTCGCCAGCGCTCTGCGCTCCATACTCAGACATGACCCAGATATCATCCTGGTCGGCGAAATCCGCGACAACGAAACCGCCGACATCGCCATACAATCAGCACTCACCGGACACCTGGTGCTCTCCACTCTGCATACCAATGACTCGGTGGGAGCGGTCAACCGCCTCATCAACATGGGGGTGGAACCATACCTGGTGGCCTCCGCCCTGGTCGCCGCCATCGCCCAGCGGCTGGTCAGGCGCATCTGCAAACACTGCAAGATCGAAGACGACATGATCCCCAGACGCGTGCGCGCCGAGATCGCCGACAGTGCCGGACTGGCGCCCGAAGACGTGCAGGCCTGGAAAGGCAAAGGCTGCATAGAATGCGACCAGAGCGGCTACCGAGGACGCGTCGCCATATACGAGTTCTTCCTGCTCAACGACGAAATACAGGACATGGTCGCCGACCATGCCGGCACCAGCGAATTGCGCAAGGCCGCCATAGAACGGGGCATGAAAGTGCTGCGCCAGGACGGCTGGGCCAAGGTCGCCCTGGGATATACCAGCATCGACGAGGTGCAGCGCATCACCAGCAATTTCCAAATCAGCTATGACCTAGACGAAATGTAAAAGCCGAAGCACTGTTTTGGACACGAAGCCACACGAAGGCACACTAAGCCACACTAAGTTTTTTGTGTTTTTAGGTGCTAAGCTCAGAGCGCCGGCATACAAGCAACTAAGATAAAACCAACCACAAGCAAGCCTAGACACGTACGCAATCCACAGCATTATTTGTGTTTTTAGGTGCTCAGGTCTGAGCGCCGGCATACAACCAACTAAGATAAAAACAAACCAAAGACTAAGGCCAACCACAAGCAAGCCCCATTGGTGCATTTGCGATCTATAGCATTATTTGTGTTTTGAAAGGCGGATGCGGTAGTATGCCGGCTGGAAGCCTATTGGCGCTAACTTAACAGTTTTCAAAGAAAAATCAAGGAAAAAACCATTGTTAAAAGTGCTAGGTAAATTCTTGCTATGCAAGATATTATCCTAAACAAGGGCGCGAAGCGCCTTCTTTAATCTTGCCAGCGGTGGCGCGAAGCGCCATACTATAAT
>JAAZIY010000450.1 GCA_012800625.1 Lentisphaerota bacterium | reverse complement strand
GACAAGAAGATGCAGCCGAAAAAAGCCATGCTGGCCATCCAAAAACTAATGCAGGAAGACTGGCAAAGCAACCTGGAGCTGGAGAGCGACGAGAACGGCGAGTTGGAAACCAGTCTCTTTCTAGGGCGCTACGACTTGGAGGCCAGGTACAATGGACAGCTCTGGAAACAGGAACTGGAGATCGCCGACCCCGACCTGGCCGTGAAAATCACCTTGGTGCTCGACGCCAAGTGAGCCTGGTCTGCCAAAAGCTAATTGTACACTAGGACACACTAAGTCACAGCAAGTCTTTCTGATATAGGGAGGGTGTCTTGAACAGCATAAATGTAAATAGTTCCGAGCAAAAAGCCGGCAGATTGTTGGCATATATTGCGTCTCAATTTGATTTGCAACCTGAACAGCTGCCTGACGGCGGCTGGCTGAAGGGCGACCCGGAAAGCCGCATCAGTAAAATCGCCGTGGCCTGGAGATTAACCGGCCCAGTGCTGCAGAAGGCGCTAAACGAAGACTGCGATTTTATTGTGTTTCACGAGTCGCCATACTGGCAGGAAAGGCGGGACCCCGAGTTGTACCGCAGCAGCGGAGCTTATAAGAGCGCCGATGACTGGCTTTTACACCCGGATAAAAAATTGCGCCAACTCGTTGAAAACAGCAAAGCTTGTTTTCTGCAAATACATTATGGTCTTGACCGGCTCTGTATCTATGACTGCTTTATACAGACTTTGGGTCTGCAATGCGACAAACACGGGGAAAAATACGAGTGTGTCTACACCTTGCAAAACCCCATGAGCCTGGAGCAAATCGCGGCACAAATCTGCCGCAGACTAAAGCTGGACTGTGTGCGAATATTGGGAAATCCGCAACAAATAACAAATAAATTCGGCAATTGCTGGGGCGGGGTTGGCCTATCCGCAAATTTATATTTCATCAGAAGGGCTATTGAAATGGGAGCCGAGCTGATTATTGCCGGTGAAATGGACGAGATGGGAATGCGTTTTATGCAGGACTGCGGAGTGGCTGCCATAGAAACCGGACATTATATCAGCGAAGCCATAGGATTGCAGTATTTTGCCGAACAGGTATGCCCGCAGATTTACGACTCAATCCCTGCCAAGTTCTATGCCGAGCAGTATCCACGCCTCTGGCAAATGTATCAGAATAAACTCTGACAGCAAATCCCCATAGCCTTGACGAATCATTTGCCCACAGATTTTAAATCAGAACTAGCCAGAAACCAGAGCTTAAAAACTTGCTATATCTACGTGTCTTTTTAGACGGTGCTATTCCCTCAAATGCGAAAGTTGGGCGAATTCTTGCACAGTAAGCTTCGGCTGTTTCTGGAAAGTTTTCGGTTGTTAATTTTGATAACGGATCTTGAAAACAATTTTTTTGATTGTTTGTGATTCGCCATTGACAGTGGAGCTAGTCAGGTGTGCTTCTTCCGGGAAGTAGATGACAAAGCAATTCCGCTTCAGTAGCAGTTTGGCCGCGCCGCTTAAATCTACGCCAAAAAGCTGGTAATCCTTTTCGACATCAAATTCCATGGTTGGCTTCAGACCGTTAGAGGTCACGCGGCAGTAATTGATTTCTTCGCCTATCAGCATGGTTTGCAGATCCATGTATTGGCGATGAATTTCAAAAACTCCCTTCTCAAGCGGATTGGTTTTCGAGTCAAAGACCGATGCTTTGACCTCGTTGCCGATCAGGGGATAGGATCCGGAGGGGGTTTCTGCGGTCACCGCCGCCATGAATTTTTCAATGACGGCGATGGCATCCGGCATCAGCGCGCTGTACTTTATCAAATTTTCCCAGTTGTCATAGATCATATCGGCTTTCTTTTTTATTAGTTGCTGACGCCACTTTTAACGGTGAATAAGAGGTCGCGTCTCTAGATCCTGGTTATTGGGCTGCCCGTCATTAGAGGCCATATTTTTTTTGTTGTTTGGCCTTGCGTTGGGCGTCTTTGGCGTCAAGCTCTTTTTGATAGCTGTCCTTGGCGCCTTTGACTTGCCCGCCGAGGTCTTTGCTTAGCTCTTCAGCTTTACTTTTACCTTGTTTGAATAGATTCTGCAAGGGTTCTTTATAATGCCATGCCAGAGCGGCAAGAGCAAGGAGGACAATAAGAATTACCAGTCGGCGTAGCAGAGCCTTGAACTGACTTTTCTGTTTGCGCCGCATAATGTCGTCAACCACAACACGCGAGGCCAAGGCGTTTTGCAGACAGACATCGGAACAGCATTGGATGCCCTCGGCGCTTTTCACGCAGTCGGCGCAGACCGGCTTGCGGCAGGTGGCGCAGTGGGCCAGGGCAGGGACATTGGGATGATTCAGACAAACCGAGCCGGAAATTTTCTGAGACATAAACAGAACTCCTGAGCTATGTACAGTCTACAAACACCGTAGTGCGAAGAAAACTTCCTTACTATAATAGCCAAACAGATAAGACACAACAGGATAAAAAGCGCCGGCTGCCTAAAATAAAAGCTTAAAAATTCGCTATGTCTTAATGTGTCTGGGTGTCCAATTAGAACTGATGCAGGAAGCGCAGGTCGTTTTCGTAAAGCAGGCGCAGGTCATTGATGGCGTAGCGTATCATGGCGATGCGCTCCAGCCCCATGCCGAAGGCGTAGCCGCTGTACTCTTCGGGGTCGTAGCCGACATTCTCGAAGACCGCCGGGTTTACCATGCCGGCTCCGGCGATCTCGAGCCAGCCGGAGCCTTTGCAGACGCGGCAACCCTGGCCGGCGCAGATAATGCAGGAGGCGTCGCATTCCACGCTGGGTTCGGTAAAGGGGAAGTAATGCGGTCTGAGGCGCACCTCGACCTGGTTGCCGAACATCTCTTTGGCATAATGAGCCAGAACCCCTTTGAGGTCGGCCAAGGAGACATTTTTATCAACGTATAGGCCTTCGATCTGGTGGAAGCTCATGCCGTGGGTGGCGTCGGGGGTGTCGGGTCTGTAGCAGCGTCCCGGGCATATGATTCTCAGCGGCGGTTTTTGGCTTTGCATAACGCGTATTTGCACCGGCGAGGTCTGGGTGCGCAAGAGCTTGGTTTCCGGGTTCAGCCAGTTGTCGCCCTGCAGGTTAAAATAAAAGGTGTCCTCTGGTGTGCGCGAGGGGTGTTCCGGGGGTGAGTTCAAGGCGTCAAAGTTGTGCCAGACATCCTCGATGTCGGGTCCGTCGGCGACAATAAAGCCCATGCGCCTGAAGATGGCGACGGCCTCGTCCATGACCCTGGTTATGGGGTGTTTGCGTCCCAGGCCTCGTCGGCGTCCCGGCAGGCTGAGGTCCAGGCCTGGGGCTGTAGTGCAGCCGCTCTCCTGCAGCTCGGCGGTTTTCTGCTCGAAAAGGCCTTGGATTTTATTTTTCACCTGGTTCAGGGTTTTGCCTACCGCAGGTTTCTCTGCGGCGGGCACTTTTCCCAGTTTTGCGCTGAGTGCCGGCAGGCGTCCTTTGCGTCCCAGGTAGTGCACGCGCAGGGTTTCCAGTGCGCTGAGGTCCTGGGTCTGGGCAAGCTCATTTTCCGCCAGCTCGGCGGTTTCGAGCAATTCTTTTTGCAATTCGTTCATAAGTTTGTTTCCGGGGCTTCAAGGGAAACGCAAGACGAGTAGCCAGCGCCTTGCTGTGCAAAGCGCTGCCGGTTTGTTTGAGTCACT